>DYDK01000187.1 GCA_020717935.1 Desulfocapsa sp. | reverse complement strand
ACCGGACAAGATAATTGTCGCGAACCGGCCAAAGTAATTGACATTTGATAAGTAAGGTGTATGAGCGCACTATAATTCATAATGTTGGCAGGGCAAGCATCTGATGACAGATGGACGAAAATGAAGTTGTATGATCAATGATATTCATCAGGCAGTTCAACATTATTTCATTTCCAGGGAGAGATCAAAATCATGAACATTTTTGATAGTGCCATTTTTCTTGAAAATATCGAATGGTTTGATGAGACCGGCCAAGAACTGGTGCATCGTCTTCCCGAAGAGGGATCGGGGGAAATTAAGTGGGGGGCACAGCTCACCGTGCGGGAAAGTCAAGCGGGAGTGCTCTTTTACAAGGGGAAGGCCTGCGATGCCTTCGGGCCTGGTCATCACACCTTGAAAACAGGTAATCTGCCTCTGTTGACCAGAATCCTCTCAGTGCCTTGGCGTGGGAATAGTCCATTGCGAGCTGAAATATATATGGTCAACTTGAAACATTTCACCAACCTCAAATGGGGAACCATGAATCCCGTTGCCTTTCGTGACAGCGAGTTGGGGCTTATTCGTCTACGGGCCCATGGTGTGTTTAATATCCAGATCGTTCAGCCGGTACTTTTCATCAACTCTTTGGTGGGGACTATGGGGCAATTCACCACCGATTCTATCGCCACCTATCTCAAAGAGGTGATTGTCTCGCGCTTCAATGATTATCTGGGCGAGGTACTCGATTCTATCCTGAATCTGCCTGGTCGTTTCGATGAATTATCTCAGCAGTTGCAGAAACGATTGATTGGTGATTTTTCACACTTTGGTCTGCAACTCAGCCAGATTTATATAACTTCTATCACCCCACCGGAAGAAGTGCAGAAGGCCATTGACGATAAGGGGCGGTTGAATGTAATTCATGATATTGACAAATTTGTAAAGATGAAAGCGGCCTCATCCATGGAAAAGGCCGCAGAAAATCAGGGCGAGGCCGGGGCCGGCATGGGTATGGGTTTGGGGATGATAATGCCGGCCATGTTTGCTCAGGGTATTATGGGTGGGACTGGCGGTATTGTTCAACCTGGAAATGATTCGCAGGGAAGAACGACACGCTGTTCCGCCTGCCAGAATGCTATCCCGATTGATGCCCGTTTTTGTCCATTTTGTGGCCATCAGCAGCTTGTTGTAAGCCAATGTGCCCATTGCGGAAAAAATCTTGCTCTAAACGCCAAATTCTGTTCATCCTGTGGTCATTCGGCCACAGAAAAACCACAGAGAATCAAGTGTCCCCATTGCCAGACTGATAATCTACCCGGGGCCATGTTTTACAATCAGTGCGGGCAACGCATTGATTAAGCGAAAAAAGAATCCACCTGAAAAGAGATGAATTTAAGCGTTCAGCAAAATTGTCCGTCCTGCGGGGCGACCATTGACTTGCATGAGGCTGACCGGTTCTTACAATGCCCCTTTTGCGGGGTGCACAATTATCGAGTAAATCAGGGCCAGACTCGCTTAATCTTGCCAGATAAGACCCCCAGTCATATTCCTAAGGAAGAACTCTTTTTCATTCCCTATCTTCGCTTTAAGGGCAATGTTTTTTCCTGCACCGAGCAACAGATAGAGCACAAGGTTGTCGATATGACCCATCTGGCTGTGAAGGCTTCTGGCCTGCCACTCTCCTTGGGTTTGCGACCACAGGCCTTGAAGCTCATACCGATAGGCAGAGAGACAACCGGCTTTTTTTTTCGACAGTCAATCAAAGCCACATCTGTTATTGATCTGGCAATAAAAGCGGCCCAGTCAGCTCAGATGACGATTGTGGATACGAAGGCCAGCGAAAAGCCGCTTTACCATCGTGCTTATATTGGCGAGACCATCAGTACGCTCTATCTCCCTCTCTATATTGATAGGCATATTCTTCACGATGCCGTGACCAATACCGCATTGACACGACTTGACTCTGCTGGTGATTGGCAACAAAAAAGTATGCCATTCCAGAGCCAGTGGATCCCCCATTTTCTGGCCTCGTTGTGTCCTGCCTGTGGTGGACTTTTGAGTGGAGAGCGAGACAGCCTGATTCTTTCCTGCCATAATTGTCACAGTTCCTGGGAGGAGGTTGGTGGACAATTTCAACCCCTTGCCTGGCAACGGATTGCGTCACGACAAAAGGATGCCGTGTATCTGCCATTCTGGAAGATAAAAGTTACGGTCAGTGGGGCTATGAATGGGAGGATAATGGAAAATTTTGGGGATTTCCTGCGCCTGACTAATCAACCTTTGGTGGTACGACCCGAGCATGATCAAATGGCCCTGTATTTCTGGATTCCGGCTTTGAAAATTCGGCCCCAGACCTTTTTGAATCTGGCAAAGAATATGACTCTGACCCAAAAACGACTTCCTGTCGGGGAGGCGAGGATGTCTCGTGGGCTCCACCCGGTTACTCTTCCTCGAAATGAGGCACTTCAGGCTTTAAAGATCGTATTGGCCGAAGCAGCTCTGAATAAACGGGATATTTTTCCCATTCTGCCCGATATTGTATTTCATCCACAAACCACGGATCTTGTTTACCTGCCCTTCATCGACAATGGCCATGATCTGGTTCAGGAGCAAACTCTACTTTCGATTGCCGGTTCTGTGCTTCGTTTTAGTCGGAGTTTGTGAGTTGCAAGGGAAGAGGAATAGGGGAATAGGGGAAAATGCATGAAGATAATGAATGAAAAAATGCAGGAGCATGAACGATGGATGCATCTGGCCCTGATCGAAGCTGAGACGGCACTTCTCCACGGCGAATTTCCGGTGGGGTGTGTGCTGGTCCATGATGAAAAGGTGCTTGCCTCGGGGCAGCGGGTTCATTCCAGCAATAACAGTGGAAGGGTGAACGAAATGGATCATGCCGAAATGTTGGCCCTTCGTGCATTTCTGGATTCTGCCCCGACCATTGCTCCACAGGAAGTGACGGTCTATGCCACCATGGAGCCTTGTCTCATGTGCTTTTCGACTCTGATTCTTAATGGTATCAGAAAAATCGTGTATGCGTATGAAGATGTGATGGGCGGCGGTACCAATCTTCCTCTCACCATGCTCAATCCTCTCTATGCAAGTATGAAAATTGAAATTGTACCCGCGGTGCTCCGACGGGAAAGCCTGATTCTCTTCCAGAAGTTTTTCAGCAATCCAGAGAACACATACTGGCAAGGCTCGCTCCTAGCGAATAGAACATTAGAGACGATAAAGACATGATCTCTGGATGCGTAGTTTGGACTGCGTACAGAGTGACAGTCACAATAATGTGCGGTGATTGGTGATGATTTGGAAATATTCAGACATTACGATCATGAAAGAAGGCCACCGGCGAAACAAATGAATCCTCTTGTCCAGACCTCGTAAACAACATGCCAAAAGCGTCATTTTTTTTGGACATTTGTTATTGGCTCTTCGCCGACCTCAACGACTAGCCATTTTCCGGCTGGAGTGCGTGCTCCGAGATTTGTCAATTTGCGACAAAGCAGCTCTTGTGCACATCTGCGCCTTGGTTGTTGCAGCGGTTCAAGTCGTACCGTAACTTCAGCCTTGGTAGACTTGATCCAGCCATGGCAATTTGTGATTGCATAAAACAGATCCACCAGCTCATTTTCCTCGTCAAAATGCGGGCGGAGCCAGTCCACCATCTGCTTTCGGGCATTCCAGACAGAA
>DYDK01000186.1 GCA_020717935.1 Desulfocapsa sp. | reverse complement strand
ACCACCTCCGTGGCACCTATGGTAAAACCGGACAATTCATGTGCTATAACTTAGGACAATTTACTTGCTCCCAACACTCTCCCCATTTCCCTTGACAGATACTGGATGTGACAGTATGTTTTGAAAAAATTGTCATAAACGGTTTGAGAGGCACTTTTTACGCCCCCTCCCCCCTTCTTATGATGCAATCCAAGTTATAGTATATTCCAATATCTATATTTTTTTGCCGGAGTGGTGAAACTGGTAGACGCACGGGACTCAAAATCCCGCGGGAGCAATCCCATGTCGGTTCGATTCCGACCTCCGGCACCAATTAAAATAAGGGATTGCGCTTTTTGGCGCAATCCCTTTCTGTTTTTCGGGGACGATCTGGGGACGATATGTCCTCCAACATCTTTTATAATCTGGAAAATCCCAGAAGCTGCAAATACTTCATGGTCGTCTGCAGATTAACATGTCCTAGTCTTGTCATAATTTCAAAGGTCGTCATTCCTGAACTAGCCCATATTGACGCACGACGGTGCCGTAAATTATGCCAGTTCCATTTCGACTTGCCTTCAAGAAATCGTGGGTAGCTATTCCAGTCTTTAAAAACATTTCAATACGGAGAAGACGAGGCTCCAACATACTTGCAGGATGTTTATGGAATTAAAATAGATACAAAAAATGATTGCTTAAATCTTGGGAAAATCATTCATGAGGATATTGGCTTTCATGATTCAGAGAATTCAACAGGAATTCAAATTGCTGATCTACTAGCCTCTGGCATCCGACGATGTCTAAGAAACCAGTTTCAAAATAACAGCAAAGTAGCGGAACTATTAGGTAGCCTATTTGTAGCCCCCAAAAAAGGAGACATAGCAATAAACCTAATAGAGCTTCGAGACATTGAAAATGGTAACAATAGTCAAATCAGCGTAAAAAACAGTGCGTATGACTTTGTAAAAATTATTTCTTCCAATAATCGACAAATGATTCACAAACATAAGGCATGAATTTTTTTTAAAAAGACGATAGCCCAGATATCTCCTATCTAGTGCCTGAACGGAAACTACATAAAACTCACCAAAACAAGCTGTTAGATATAATTTTGGTGGCGAAGATTTTGAGATATTACTGCCAAAACCTGAAAAATAGGTGACATGGTAACAAAAAGAGCAAAATTCCACAAATCTTCGCTGCTCGAATTGTAATGTAACATTATGTTTGTTCGAGAGAAATAGGGTTTTCGTTCAAGCACTATTTATCGGCACAGTATGTTTTGAAGCATATTGTTTTTTCTTTCAGGGGTACCCATAGGGGGAGGACGGGATATATATACACCAGTTGATGCAGGAAATAGGGGAACGGGAACACCAGATGTATTGACACCAGTTAATGCACATGGCGTCCCCCCATTTCCCGGCGCGGCCTACCAAATGACCGGGGATTACCTGGCCTCTGATCCCACCTGCTGGCGGAATAATGGTGACAACGGCAAATGATTCTGAGTAAAAAGAATGTTGAGCGAAATGATCGATCTACCGATTTAAAGTGTTGCACACCCCACAACCTGTCACTCAAGCAAAATCAACAGGGAAGATCTGCGCATCAGTTAGAACCGCAGTCAATGCAAGCTGCCTACCCACTTAACCCCTCAATTTTTGAGAGAAAACGATGAACGAAAACTCTGCCCACATGCAAGTTCTTACCCCTCCTGCACCGGTTCCGCCAGTCAAAACAGAAAATGCCGGACAGATGGTGCAACTCGACCCTGCGATATTGCTTGACCTGGATGACCAAGCGGAACAGTTCATCAATGACACCCTAACCCTGGAAAGACATGATCCCGTTTTCAAGGAGCGAATTGAGAGCATTCATCCTAAAAACGGCAGTTACCCTGCCGAAAGGGCGGGGAAAAACTGTATTGCAGCTGATTTTTCCCCCAGGAGGCAACGGAATGCCTGCTGGGTAATAAGTTTGAGACGAGCCAGCGGGGACAACTGCTCCGCAGCATTCTTCAATCGCTCCAGAAAGCCATTGAGCTCTTGAAGGGCACATTGAACGGAGTGACTTCTGGCATGACTGCTGGTGATGGTTATCGTGGTCTGTCCTGCGTGTTTTGTTTGCCGGGCCACGCCATGCAAGAGAAGGGGGCGACTGGTTATGGCCTCGGCATGTTTTTCAGGGCGAGCCAGACGGACAAACAGGCTCCACCAGTTATAAACCAGGGCGACAAGGCGACTTGCCAAGCGGCACCTTTTGAGGTCTTTGGTGGTAAATCCACCCCAGCCCCACTGGTTTTTCAGTTCGTCAAAACAGTTTTCACAGTCGGCCCGATCACGATAGAGTTGGGCAATGGAGAGAACTTCCAGAGGCAGTGAGGTGACCAGCACAGCATATTCATATCGCTTCATCGTCTCGGCCCCTTCAAGGAAGGCAAGCTGGAGCTGGACAGGTCCCTGGTCAACCAGGGCAACCTCCCCGGCAAGCGGTCGGCGCAGGATGATAACCCGGCGCTCCCGACTCCAGCCGGTCAGCCTGAGATGAGATTCGGTCCCTTCGAAACCCTTGCCGGCATCGACCCATTGGGCGTCGCGGAAAAGTTTGGTGATGTATCGTTTCACATTGGCAGTCAGGCGCAACTTGGTGAGATAATGAGCGTTTCGTTGTTCCGCCTGGGCAAGGAACCCCTCGTTGCCAAGAAAGAGATCACCACGAAGAAGGGCCGGTTTCTGATCATCAGGGAGGCCGTCGAAATAACGCCACAGGGAAGGCGCGATGTGTTTGGCCGAATGCTGGTTGCCGTGATTAACCTCGACAGTCAGGGCAAGACGGGTATTGCCCATGAAACAGGAGTGGTAGTTATGGGAGGGGCGCCCCTTCTTTTGCGGATTGTATCCGACAACAGCTCCTTCCTGTTTGCCGTACAGACATTTGACAGTGGTATCGGTATCCAGTATCCAAGGGCCAAAAGATAGCGCGGCCTGTGTGGATTTATGCAGTTGATCATCCAGCCAGGTGACACCGGATTCCTCATCGATTGCCTTGAACGCACGCCGGGTCGCGTCCTCGCTGATTACCTTGGTCATGCCCAGCAGCTCTGGATTAACCGTGTCGAAACGCAGAGAAGTAATGTGTGCATAGCGATGATGACCGGCAAGAATAGACATGATCATCGTTCCCAGCACATCCTGTTTTTTGGGGGCGTTGGGGCTGGTATAGGACAAGGGGCAGTGTGCCACGAAATCGTCATACAGCCCACTTGTCTTGAGAAACGATATAAAAAACGGCAACTGCCCCAAAGGAGTGACCGCCGCCTGAGGATCCCATTCCACATGGATCTTACCGGCATATGTGTCGATGCCTATCCTCTTGGAATCGGCTGGAAACATTAAGGATTGCTGCTCACCCATTTGGTGAATACCTCGACTGATAAAATTGATGGTTATTTGTCGTCATTGAGGTAAGTTCAGATTTCCTGATCCGGGCGCACTTGGCGTTGGCACTTTTTATGATGTCAAACCAGTGTGTAAATAAATCGACACCCTGTTTCAGGGTGGCAGAAGTTTAATTGATTGAGTTCCTCCAGCAGCGCTGCAATTGCCCGGTCATGCGTGGGACTCGCCATACGATGAATTTTGACGGAGAGTGTTCTGGCGTTTTCATCAGGGATAAGTTCGGCTGACGAAATAAACAGCTCCCGGATCAACGCCCGGGCCTCATCTT
>DYDK01000185.1 GCA_020717935.1 Desulfocapsa sp. | reverse complement strand
ATGAAACAGAGGGTTCCAAGGCTATTGCTTATCCATGATTGACGAGGTCTGGTATACATAAAAAATCTCCCGGTGTCCAGCATTATTTGTGGGGTATGGACAGTTAACCAAGGAGGGGGCTTTAAGCTCCCCTCCTAATTTAGGAGGGGGTTGGGGGTGGTTCGGGGTCAGGGGTGGTCGGGAAGATTGAAGAATGGAAGAAGGAGGAGAGACCGACACATGAAAGTCTTGTTTCTGAGATCAGTCGTCAATAGTGAAAACCAAACCTCTCTGCCACAGGTCTTTCTGCTTGAAAGATGAGAAAAGAGAATCACCGCCAGAAACTCTCGTTTGTTACCGATAATAATCCCTATACCAAACCACAAACCTCCGCACCCCTTCCTCCAGGCTTGTTGCCGGTTTATAGTTAAAATCCCGAATCAGTTCATCGACATTGGCGTAAGTTACCGGCACATCACCTGGCTGCATGGGCAGGAAATTCTTGACGGCCTTCTTTCCCAGATGCTCTTCCAGAATCTCGATAAAGTGGAGCAGTTTTTCTTTTTGATTATTGCCGATATTATAGAGACGATAGGGGCAGTAGGACGAGGCGGGATCAGGGTCGTCACCGCTCCATTCAGGATTCGGCTCGGGAATTTTACCAATAACCCGAACCACACCCTCAACAATATCATCAATATAGGTAAAATCCCGCTCCATATTGCCATCATTAAAGACACTGATCGGCTCACCGGCCAGAATCGCTCTGGCAAACAGAACCGGGGCCATATCCGGCCTCCCCCAGGGGCCATACACCGTGAAAAAGCGCAGGCCAGTGGTGGGCAATCCAAAAAGATGACTGTAGGTATGGGCCATCAACTCATTGGATTTCTTGGAAGCGGCGTAGAGTGAAACCGGATGATCCACATTATCATGCACCGAATACGGGTGTTTGGTGTTTGCCCCATAGACCGAGCTGGACGAGGCATAGACAAAATGTTTGACTCCCGAATAACGGCAACCCTCTAAAAGATTAACAAAACCGACGATATTTGTATCAACATAGGAATGGGGATTGATCAGGGAATAGCGAACCCCGGGTTGGGCAGCCAGATTGACCACAGCCTCAAAGCGGTGATCCTGGAACAGCTTTTCCATCGCCGCGCGATCAGCGATATTGAGATGAATATGACGAAATCGCTCACCCGCCGCCAATTGCACCAACCGGTCTTTTTTCAACTGAGGGTCATAATAGTCCGTCATATTATCAACCCCAACGACCTCAGCCCCGGCAGCCGTCAACCTTTGCACTAAATGGGCCCCGATAAAACCGGCGGCGCCGGTCACAAGTATTTTTTTCATGGTTGCGAATGTTCCTTTATTATTGCGCCTATCGTGGATAAACAAAGGCTATTACCTAAATCCTGCAATCTCTTGACAACCGAATGCCAAGTGATTTCAAGATTTAGGTATTATTGAATGAAATTGAACCAAGGATACCACAGGCCTTCGGCAAAGTCATCCTCTTAACGGATTCCCTGCCCTTGCACCTGCTTCATATAATCAAGCCAGACAGGGGCAGCGGCACGCCCTCCATTTTCATCTGGACCGAGACTGCTGTTTTTATCATACCCCAGCCAGACACCGGTAAGAAGCGTGTTATGAAAACCAATAAACCAGGCATCATGATTATCATCGGTAGTGCCGGTCTTGCCCCCGCACGACCCGGTCAGTCCGACGGCCCGTTTACCGGTGCCTTCACTGATGACCTTTGCCAGCATCTTCTGCATGTCAGCGGCCACTCCAGCTCCCATCACCGATTGCGGCTTGGCCGTATGCTCCAGCAAAACCGCGCCAGCCCCGTCTTCAATCTTGAGAATCAGCGCCGGTTTGGCAAACTTCCCGCCACAAAGAAAGGGACCATAGGCATTGGTCATCTCCAGAAGCGAGACTCCGGTGGCCCCAAGGGCCAAAGATAGATCATCGGTGATCGGCTCACTCAGACCTACAGCCTTGGCCAGGGCCCGCACCTTGTCAAGCCCCACCTTCTGCAAGAGCCTGACCGTTACCACATTCAGGGAATGAGCCAGGGCATCGGCCAGGGTCGTGGCCCCGCGAAAATCTCCAGAAAAATTCTGGGGCTGCCAGAGCTTGCCTCCATGCCCGCGCATGGCCAGCGGAGCGTCAAGAATCGTTGAACCCGGCCGCCAGCCGTTTTCCAGGGCTGTGGCATAAATAAGAGGCTTGAAGACCGAACCCGCAGAGCGCCGCCCCTGACTGGCTCGATCAAAAGGTGAGGCCGTAAAATCAAGCCCGCCCACCAAGGCCCGAACCTGGCCCGTACAGGCCTCAAGACTCACCAGAGCCCCCTGAGGAACTTCTTTGCGTTGCCCTTTTTTTTCTGAAGGAGGCGTTTGCCCGGAAGAACGAACCAGCGAAGCCATGGCCCCCCGACGAACTGCTCCGGCAGCAGCCAGTTGCATGGCTGAATCAAGACTGGTAAAAATTCTGACTCCTGCATAATTCAGAGACACACCTAAATCCGCCTCGGCCTCTTTGCGGACAAGCTGGATAAAATAACCAACATTACCACTCTGATGCAGAGTCGTGCTCCCCCGCTCTTTGAAGTGCAGCGGTGTCTCAAAAGCCAACCGCGCCTCATTCGCGCCGATAAAACCATCTTCAGCCATGCGATTGAGGACATAGCGTTGTCGTTGCCGGGCTGCTTCGAGATGATCAAAGGGCGAATACCGGCTCGGAGCCTGCGGCAGACCAGCAAGAATAGCCATCTCACCCAAGGCCAACTCGGCAGCGTGTTTGCCAAAATAAACCTGGGCCGCCGCCTCCACCCCGTGAGCGCCATCGCCAAGGTAAATCTGATTGAGATAGATATAGAGAATTTCGTCCTTGGAAAGCTGGCTGTCTATCCGCCAGGCAAGAATGGCCTCCTTGAATTTTCGCGAATAGGTCTTCTCCGGCGACAGGAGCAGGGAGCGAGCCACCTGCTGGGTGATGGTCGAGCCGCCCTGACTGCGTCGTCCGGTAATGGTGTTTTTGATCACGGCCCGTAACACCGACCAGAAATCCAGGCCCGGATGCTCATAAAATCGCCCATCCTCGGCGGCCACAAAGGCCTTGGGCAACAGGGGCGGCATCTTGGCCAAGGGTAGAAGGGTGCGGTTTTCGACGAAAATCCGATCAATCACCTGACCATGTCGATCATAAATCTCGGAGGCCTGTAATGGTTGATACTGGGCAACCGAATCAATATCAGGGAGATCAAGGGTCTTAAAGCCCCACAGCAGCGCCGCCAAAAAAATGGTGAGCAGCAGGCAGATGACACCGAGAAAGCCGTAAATATGCTTTTCGTTCAACGGAGGTGTCCGCACAGGAGAGTGAGATCCCGGTGACTCGGTGGAAGCGGGAAGGTTTTCAGTTAAAGAAGGGGTCACGGGATTATGGACAATCGTGGATGAATCGTTGATGCCTAAATTCTGCAATCGTTTATCAAGGCCCAAGGTCAAACAGCAAGAATATTCTCAAGCGTACTTGCCCACTCTTGACAAGAAATTATTACCACAGACACCACCGAGTTGACAGGGAGAAGTGGAGTTCCCACAATTTTCCACCGCATTTTCCGCCTCGATAAAAAAACAGCAGGCATGAAGGAGAAAAAGCGGTTATAATGTTTGACACCTGAGCCTCTTGCAAAATGAAGATTTTCGTTCAAGATCGAGGCATGCG
>DYDK01000184.1 GCA_020717935.1 Desulfocapsa sp. | reverse complement strand
TGGACATGATTGCGCTCAGATTTAGGTTAGATTTGGTTGCGGCGATTGAACAGGTAAGCGAGCTTGCGAGACTCCGAAACCGCAATCGTAGTTGTGCTACGATGAGGATTTTGTGATTGAGCCGCAGCCAAAGATAGCCTGAAGATGAGATGCAATCTGTTCAAGTTATTTGTGGACAGGCCCTAAAACTGCGGCATCCCCGCGGACCGCCGCACATCGGCAATTGCCACCGATAACGCAGCCTTGGCAACTGTGTGCCGCACCTGAGCCTCTGTCAGTTTTGTTTCAATATCCATGAGATTGGAAGCAAGAATCACGCCCTCTTTGAACCGAACCCGACTCAAACGGGCACTCTCTTGGGCCTGTTCCAACATCTTGCCTGTCACCTCTACTCCTTGCTGGGCTTGACTATATGCCAGTTCAGCCTGTTTCATTTCCAAATTCAAGGCCAACACTATTTTTTCCTTTTCCGCCATTAGTTCGGCAATCCGGGCCCGGGCAGCCGCAATATCGGCATCAATCTTTCCACCCGTAAACAAGGAATAATTAATCCGTATTCCGCCCATCCACGAGTTCCCTGAACCATCCAACACAAAACCATTATCCAGTTGATAGTGGGCCAAGCCATCAACCGTCGGATATCGACCACCGCGAGCCATCCGTAATTGGGCTTCGGCGGCCTCAATTTGTCGTTCAATACTCCCCAATTCGGGACGATTGTCAACACTACGATCTTCCGGCAATTCCTGCTCGCTCTCCTGAATGGTATCAATCAAGACCTGCCCCTCACCCAGACCAAGCAGATTGAGAAAGGCCTTACGCGCAAGTTCCAGATTTCGTTCAGCCAGAATCAGATTTTCTTTTGCCATGGACTCCTGCACCTCAATATTCAACAGATCTGCCTTGAGCAGATCGCCAGCCTCATACCGTGTGCGGGCAACAACTAAAGAGGACCCAATCGCTTTGATTGCAGATCGATGGGCCTCCAACATTTCCATAGTCTGGGCAATGGAGTGAAAAGCGCGCACCACTTCAAACCCAAGCTGGGCCAAAACGGCATCTCGCTGTCTCTCGGAAACGGCAACACCAGCTTCGGCCGCCTCCACTCCGGCCTGATCCCGCCCGCCATTATACAAGCGATATTGCATCGCTGCCCGCAAGCTGAGATCATCAGTTCGTCCGGGATTATTAAAATCAATGGACGAATCAAACTGCCCCTGATTGAGAATATTCCCAAAAGAATACATAGGATTGCTGGTCTGGGAATAATCGGCACTGAGACCCAGTTGCGGGTAATAACTGGCCTTGACCTGATCGGCCATAGCCCGGGCACCCTCTATCCGTTGCAGTGCTACCTGATGACTAGGACTGTGACTCATGGCATAATGAACCGACTGCCGAGCTGTCCAGGTGGTCGGTTGTTCTCCGGCCAGTGCAGCTGCTCCAGAAGCAGGCAGCGCCGCGGCATCTGTGATCTTTATCTGCTCGGTGTCCATTGCCGCAACCGGCATAACAGTAATCGCGCTGATAACAACACCAACAATCACCAGCGAAGCAACAGTATATATTTTGGGCATAACCACACTTTCCCCCTGTGAAAAAATCATGTGCTCTTTTCTTTCTGGTAAGCGTCTCGGCATGTTATAATCATTGATGCCCCCCGAATCAAACCCATAAAATTCTATTTTACCATATTCTCTTCGACATGAAACTGAAAACCATCACCATCTCCTCCCTCAAACTCCGTCTCGAATACTCACTTCACGAAATAAAGACAGATATTGCCAGATTCGAGATTCAATTCAAAAGCTCAAGATTCTCTGTCCGTACCTATGCCTTCATGTATTGGGGTGGGGAGGAGAATGGTTCTGAATAGACAAATGCGATGGGTCAGAACAGCAGCAGTGCGCTTAAGCGTAATTCCATTTTTACATATAGAGTGATTTTTTTGGGTGAGCCGTCAGAACGAATACATTCAACTCGAAGAGGCTCGCCCATCTCACTGAAATTCCAGTTATTGCCGCCGTTTGCTCTATAGAAAAGCCATATTCTAAAGGAAGGATAACAGTTTGCGCTTGCCTCAACTCTTCAGCGGTTTTTGCTTTTGACAAATACTCTTTTGCTTTTTCGAGGACATCTTTGCCGCTTGCTGTTCGTGCCATAGTCTCACCTCCGGTTGGATGAGACAATTATAGCATATTTGATTTAGAGATAGAAGAAGTCACTTATCCCGTTTATCGGGGTTAGAAATAGATACCTTTGACGGCGGCCTGTTCACGATTGCTGTTGGCATTGTTGCAGATGGATGTAGCTACCCGCGTGGCACTCTTAATCATGTCGTTCAGCCCAATGCCTTCCCAGCCAAAACCGTGGATGAATAATCCTGGGTTTTCGCGCATCATCTGATCACGCCAGTTCAGGAGTGCCGGATAGCCTGCCTCTAATTGTGGAATTCCGCTGCTTGCACGAAGCACCCGAGCATAGGTGGGTTCGCCATGCAGGGGGAGCAATGGGCGCAGATCATCAAGGGCCAAGCGAATGAGGGTGGCGTCATCAAGGTCAAGTCGTTCAGGGTGTCGTCGCCCACCAACCAGAGTCTCAAGGAGGATGTGACCCTGGGGTGCTCGGGCCGGAAACATGTTGGAGGAAAAGAGCGCCCCCAGACAGAAGCGACCCTCCTGTTCTGGGGCCAGGTAACCAAAACCTGGCGGCAGGCTCGATCCTGGGCCAAATCCCAGGGCTATGGTCACAATTTTTGCCTCAGGGATGCTTGTTTGCGGCATGGTCTGGGAAATATTTTGCAACAGGGCCAGGGAGGTGTTGATGGACAGGGCCAGGACAAGATTGGCCGCTTGATAGTGTCCCGTGTCAGATTCCACTTCCCAACCATTGGTGATTTTACGAATGGTTGTAACCCCGCAGCCCAGTTGTATTTCAAGGCCTTGTTGTAATGAAGCCGCCAGTTTCTCCGGCAGTCGCTTCATACCGTCTGGAAAATTGGTCATGGCTGGCAGCCCTTTCTTGGCCTGACCTGTTTTTTTTCGGTTGCGCTGTCCCTCTTTTATCTTGGCAAGCAGGCCGCGAATGACCGAGCCGTGCGCCAACTCCATGTGTCGTATGCCAGGCATAACCCCATCGATAACCAGACGGTTGAGATCGCCAGCGTAAGTTCCAGTGAAAACTGCATCAACAAAGGGAAGCAGGGCCGAGCCAAAGCGATGCTCTACCCACTGGGCCACGGTGGGTTCGCCAAGTAGCGGCTTTTTGAAGAACTCGCCTGCGACCCGCAGTTTTGCCAGCGGAGAGATGAGGGGGGCCATAATGATTTTGGGTGGGCTTTGCGGGATGCAGCGTAGAGTCCCGCCAATACAGACAAAGCGAACAAACTTGCTTAAAGAGGCCTTCAGGCATTCCTTGTCAAGTCCGGTTTCTTCGAGTAAGAGGCTGCTTTCTTCGCAATTGTCAAGAAAACCGTGGGGGCCGTTTTCAGAGAGATAGCCGTTTTCGGCATGGCTCCAGATGGCCCCGCCGGCCCTGTTTGATTTTTCAAGGAGGCAAAATTGGTGCTTAGGGCAGAGACGCCGCAGTTTATGGGCCACGGTGAGTCCAGAGATGCCGCCGCCGATGATGAGAGTGTCCATGATTTTTTGTATGATGAAAGTGAGATAAAGAATGACGATAGACAACTGATAAGGGCCTGTCCACAAATAACTTGGACATGATTGCACTCAGATTTAGGTTAG
>DYDK01000183.1 GCA_020717935.1 Desulfocapsa sp. | reverse complement strand
ATGAGGCCCGGGCGTTGATCCGGGAGCTGTTTATTTCGTCAGCCGAACTTATCCCTGATGAAAACGCCAGAACACTCTCCGTCAAAATTCATCGTATGGCGAGTCCCACGCATGACCGGGCAATTGCAGCGCTGCTGGAGGAACTCAATCAATTAAACTTCTGCCACCCTGAAACAGGGTGTCGATTTATTTACACACTGGTTTGACATCATAAAAAGTGCCAACGCCAAGTGCGCCCGGATCAGGAAATCTGAACTTTATAATCGTGATAAAAACGGTTTTGCTTTTGTTGCAGCAGGTTTTGCATGGCATGACAGGCGGCGACCGTGGGCATAAACCAAAATGTATGGGACAGCACAGCCAGAAGTCTGGTATCTGAAAACGGCATCGGCGGCTTTTTGGCGCCCAGTTTGAGATTGTCAATGGTCGTGGCCTGCAAGGCGCCGCGGATCAAGTCAAGCCATTTTTGCACCTCATCTTGATATTTGAATTTTGCCTTGTCCGCCAATCCTGCCGCCGAGAAAAAGATATTCAGGTCAAATTCGTCAAACTCGCCCTGCATGGCTATTTCTCGAATAAAATCTGGCAGTTGGTAGGTCATCAAGACCATGCGGGGCAAGGCTGCGTAAGGGTTGTTCTCGCCCTGCCATTCCTGCTTGGCCCGTTGCTCATCCGAATAGGTCCAGTTGAAAATCTGTTCCTCGATAAATTCGCCCGAGGCAATGGCCCGAAAGGGCGTACCGGAGAGATAGAGATAAGCGCTGGTAGTGATTGGCATAATTTCTTCATCGAAATCCTTGACTCCTTCCCCTTCGCCGAACTCAATTTCCCTCTTGTCCTCTTCCGCCGCAAACAGGTCTTTGGCGTTTTCGCGCCAGGCGCCATAATGATATTCGTCAAGGATGACACAATCCCAATGGGTGGCATGGACCCATTCGTTTCTGGTTTTGATTCCGCCGGTGCTTTTATTTTTTCCCAGATAATCCTGGAATGAACCAAAACAGACAAAGGGATAATTCTTGTCCGCATCCTCATAGGATAATCCACCTAGCGAAATAAACTGCCAGCCAGCAAAGTCAATATGGTTCTGCAAATCCTCCTGCCAGGCGTTCTGTACCGCTGGTTTGAAGGTCAGTACCAGCACTTTACGCCAGCCCATCATGTTTGCGAGCTGATAAGCGGCAAAAGTCTTGCCAAACCGCATTTTCGCGTTCCACAGGAAGTGCGGCGGTTTGCCGCTATTCTCGGCCATAAAAGCGCTGAAATAATAGGCAGTTTTATTGACTGCCGCCGCCTGTTCGGGCCGCATCGCAAAATTAAGGGAGCGGTGAGTTTCGTTTTTCTCACGATTTCTCACGGCAATGATGGCCGCCTTGATCACCTCAGCGGAACAGGCAAACCATTCTCCTTTTGGATTACTGATGCCGTTGTTTCTCAGGTGCCGGTGAATGGCATGGTCGCTGAAGCTCGTGCCATCATTGCGCATGGCGGATTCTTCCACCACGATTTTGTATGGAGACTTGCCAGGCTTGAGCGTCGGATATTGACCGGCCACTCGTTCCCGTGCGTTTTTGTTGGTGTAGCCAACTTTTAACAGCCCTTCATATTGGGGATTGGTGTCAAGGTAGGCGTAAATAGTGGGCCGCGTTGCTGGCCGTGGGGGGAAGAACTCCTTATCCATTTTTTGATCCTTTCAGCTTCTTCGGCGCTGGTGCTGGTGGGAGAAAATTTTCGCCGGTCACAACGCTCCTACCGGTTTTCTGTTCCAATTCATGTCGGGCCTTTTTGGCTATTTCACACTTTTTTTTACCGGCCTCGACATTTTCAGTCATGCCGGTGGCCTCCACGCTCTCGGCAATCTGGCGGGTGGAAAGCTCGGCTAAGGCAGTAAAAATCAACTCCGCCTCGCTCATGTGGTCTCGTAGATTTTGCGTCTTCAGCTCTTTCATCTGTTTGTGCTTCTTGACCGAAACTCCTCTCCATTCCTGATGGATGATGTTGGTGAGGATGGCGTATTCATCTTTGCTCGTGATCTCGTGTTCTTGCCAGTAGTCGGTGAGTTTGTTGCGAGTTTCCTGCCCCATCATCCGCTGTTGAATCCACTTTTCACTTCTGCCATGCTCTTGCCAGTATTGTCTCGCCCGGTCAAGGGAAAGGGCCGGGTCGTTCATGTCCTGAATGCGCTCGTAACCAACTTTGGCCAGCCATTGTTTGAAAGGCTCTGCCTTGGGTGAGGGGATGGACTGGATGATCCGCAACAAGCCTTGCACATTTGCACAGTCGGTAGTCCGCATTTTTCCGTCTGGCGCCTTCATTTTGAACTGTCGACAAATTGTCGACAGTTCAAGGCCACCCTCAGTCTTGACCCGAACCTTCATTTTGAACCAGTAATCGCGGGGATTGACGCTATTTGTCAGCGCTGCCACCACATCCACCACTGAAAAAAACCACATTTCCAGTTTCTCATCGTAAGTACGCCGAATTTTGCAGTCCTCGAAGACGGCAAGGTCGAGTTCTTTATTCAAGGCCACCCTCCATCGGGCGAACCATGGACTCAATAAAGGCGATCTCGTCTTTGGACAGACCATACTTCTTGTATAGCTTTTCGTCAGTCCAAGTCTCGTTGAAGTCCTGAAGGGGTGCAAAAGAGTAAACCTTCTTCATTGCCTGTTGGGTATTCTTCACCACAGAAACCATGATGTGGAAAAACTTGGTTTGCATGTATGAAACCACATTTTCTGCCTGTTTGGTGCTGCTAAAGGGCCCGACAACCAAGTATGTCTCTGTGTTGCATGAGTTTGGTGCTACCAGGAAGGGCTTCACCCAATCTGTAGTGAGATCCCCACCGCCCCATACCCTTGGCACTAATAATTTGTGGGCGTTGAGGAGTTCTATTCCCTTTCGTATATATTTCTTCTCGATATAGCCCAAGCCTTGTTTTCGCCAACCATTGTAATAAAAGTCAACGCTGTTATGAACCTTCTCCATTGAGAATGTAGGTTTCACCCGCTTATAGCTGTTTTCTTCTCTTACATCAAAACCGAAGGGGTCGTTCGCGCTCACAATCTCTGAAAAAGGTCGCTCCTCCTGTTTCTGAACTTTCTTCAATATGGATATGAGTTCGCTGTTCCTTATGAAAATTTCCAATCCCTTCTCAAGCAAGGGCCTGGTTGATTCTGACTCAATTTGACCTTTTTGGGTGACGACCTTGCAATCACCACGATTGTCTCTGTCCCACAGGAAGTAACCGACGCCACCTTTGATTTCTACCCCCGGAAAGCAATCAGAAGCGTTTATATAGTTATGGATCACACGTATCCGGTCGTCATGCAGCATTTCATTTCGAAAATCGTCTAGCCCCCGCCCTCCAGTGAACCACCTCGACGGTATGATCATAGAGAGAAACCTTGGGTTCAGTTTCTTCGATTGTATAATGAATTTGTGATAAATTGGAATCGCGCTTGCTGCGTTACCGCCATCACTCAACTGATATGGCGGATTGCCGATAATTACATCAAATTTCATTTTGAAAATCTCCTCTGGCCTTTCGCTGTGGATGAATTGATAGGCATGGGTTTCCAGCTCATCGTCTCGTTCGTAACTGGCTTGATTTGCCCCGCAGAATGTGCATTTCCCGTCTTTCCAAGCGTGCTGAACCACATCAAAACGGATATTGCCTTGCGGATCATTAAACAGCGATTTTCGCATCGCGTATAACCGACACAGCCGCTAACATTTAATGTTTTCATATCAGTTGAACTGCATATTCAATTTTGCTCCGCCTATCCATGGTAGTTCCTGGGGCAG
>DYDK01000182.1 GCA_020717935.1 Desulfocapsa sp. | reverse complement strand
ATGAAACAGAGGGTTCCAAGGCTATTGCTTATCCATGATTGACGAGGTCTGTAACCTCTTTTTATTGTTGTTTTTCTATTGGATATAAGATATTTTATCAGGCAATAATTTCTCTCACCATTTTCCTTCACCATTTTCATCAGGAAGAACGCCATGCACGAAAATATACCTATGCGCTTGACCACCCAACGACAAATCATTCTTGAAGAACTGGTCAAGGTGACTTCACATCCTACGGCCAATGAAGTGTATGACATGGTTCGGAAACGACTTCCCCGTGTTGGTTTAGGGACTGTGTATCGAAATCTTGAGTTGATGGCCGAAACCGGCATGATTCTTAAAATTGAAGTTGGGGGTACGCAGAAACGATTCGATGCCACTGTTCATCCCCATTACCATGTCCGTTGTGTGGAATGTGGCAAGGTTGATGATATCAAGATGCCCGTTCAGGAGGATATTAATGAAATGGCCGCTCAGGTTTCACATTATCAGATCCATGGCCATCACATTGAATTTACAGGAATTTGCAACAACTGCGCCTCCCAGCAGCGAGAAGAGAATGTCCACTGATCCACCACTATTTTCTGCAAACTTACTGTTTCAACACCAAAAAAAGGCCAGAAATCGCCTGCAGTAACATCCGGTTAAAAAATTGTACCGTTTGCTGTTCGCGCCATAGTCTCACTTCCAGGCTGATGAGACTATGTGTCTTTTTGTTTTCCATACGGTGCATGAGTATGAGATTATAGAAAAAGCTCATGCTTTTTCTATAACGGCACCTAAAAAATCACTTCCAACACCTCCTGAATAGTTGATACCCCCTGAAGATACATCGTACTCTTCCAGGGTAATCGTTCCAGATTCCCTCGCGGAAGAATAAAACGGGTGAAACCGAGCCGTTCCGCCTCCCTGATTCGTATTTCAATCTGCCCGGCGGCTCGAACCTCCCCTGCCAGACCCACCTCACCGCAAACTACCGTACTTGAAGGGATGGGGCGATTGAGAAGACTGGAGGCCAAGGCACAGATAACTCCAAGATCAAGGGCTGGTTCTTCGATACGAATGCCGCCAGCGATATTGAGAAAAATATCATGGCCGTACAGGTTCAAACCGGCTTTTTTTTCAAGAACGGCACAGAGCAGGGATAATCGTTGGGGATCAGCGCCAATGGCAGTTCGACGGGCGGTGCCAAGATTGGTTGGGCTGACCAAGGCCTGAACTTCAACCAGGATGGGCCGTGTTCCTTCAATACTGGGAAGTACCACCGAACCCGGGACATCAAGAGGACGCTCAGCCAGAAAAATTTCAGACGGGTTATTCACCTGCACCAGCCCCTCTTCCTTCATCTCAAAGACGCCAATCTCATTGGTGGAACCAAAGCGGTTTTTGACGGTGCGCACAATACGGAAGGCATGATTACGATCCCCTTCAAAGTAGAGCACCGTGTCCACCATGTGCTCAAGTATTTTGGGTCCGGCTAATACCCCATCTTTGGTCACATGACCCACCAGAATGGTAGGAATATTTTCCTGCTTGGCCATCGCCAGAATGCGGGCCGCTGACTCTCGCACCTGGGTTATCGAACCGGGGGCCGAAGGAAAATCCTCACAGACCAGAGTCTGGATGGAATCCACTGCCAAAAGGGCTGGCCGCATCTCACGAGCCATAGCAATAATGACCTCCACCCGATTCTCACAGGCAAGATACTCTTCCGGGTGAATGGCCGCAAGCCGTTTGGCCCGCATCTTGATCTGGTGGGCAGATTCTTCCCCTGAAACATACAAAACCCGCCGATTTTGGCTGGCAATAGCGGCCAGAAGATGGAGCAGGAGGGTAGATTTGCCAATCCCGGGGTCACCACCAATGAGCACCACCGAACCCGGGACAATGCCGCCGCCTAAGGTACGATCCAACTCATTGATGCCAGTGGGCAATCGTTCTTCATCGCTGTCCGGTGCCAAATACAAAGGAACCGGTGCGATGCTGAGACGAGCTTGCCCCCTCTTGTGCATGGGAACAATCACCTCCTCCAGAAAAGATTCCCACTCACCGCACTGGCCGCAACGCCCCAGCCATTTCAGACTCTGATACCCGCATTTCTGACAGATAAAGACTGCTTTTTCTTTCTTTTTTGGTATATTCATTGCATAGCAACCTGCGATGGTAAAAGACTGATTCTAAGTTCCATTCAGAATAATTTTATTTCTAAATCAAAACTACAATATTACAGAAAGGGATATTGGCGATACACCAACAGCAATAAAGGGAAATTGCCTGTGAATCTATGCAATAAGTGAATATTTGAAATAGAAATAGGGTAAAACAGAGAAGACAAGCGAACGGCGATGAAGCAATACAATGAGTACGATGAGAAGTTTCGCAGTGCAATCGACGAAGGTATTGGTTTGAATGCGACTTAGAATGAGGCAGAGCAGGAAAATCTCAAATCTTCAACCCCATTATTTTTTCACACACTCCCTTCAGTACCTCTGAAATTATGGACACTCGCTCACATATTATGCCTTTTCCACAGGTGCCTGTCAAATGGATTCCTCTCTGGTCTTCTCTTGGTTTTCTCTTGCGAAGCCCAAAACTCCTCGGCATAAGTTTTTTGCTGGCAATACTCTTGTTTGGACTTACCTGGGGTGGCTACCTGCTTGCCGTCAGCGTTATTGATGCCCAGACCGCTGGTTTTTTTCAGCGCCCACCCGTATCTGCCGGTATCTGGGGCTGGATAAAACTCGGGGGCTGGCAGGTCTTGAAGTGGTCGTTTTTTCTTCTTTCTCGCATCGTCTCCTTTTACCTTGCCTTTCTCCTGGCCTATTCTCTCAGTGCCCCCGGGTATGTTTTTTTGAGTGGCGCTACAGAAAAAAGATATGCCCAGCAGGATTTTGAGGAAGATGCCCCCTTCAATTTCCAGGGCATAATGGTCGATATCCTGGAAGGCTTAAAGATTGGTGTCTTGGGATTGTTGGTGACAGTTCTGGCCTTGACCGCTAATTTTATTCCGCTGGTCGGCCAGATCCTTGTTTTGTTTCTCTATACCTTTTATCTAGCCCTTTCCTTTCTCGATTATCCCGCATCCCGTCGTCGCTGGTCATTGGGTCGTAAAATAAACTGGCTTCGCAACAATAGTACAGCAGCTATTCATATAGGCATTCTTCCCGCAATCATCAGCTTGATTCCTCTATTCAATATTTTTCTCATGGCCTTGATTTTCCCCCTCTTCACCGTGCATACGACCCTGAATTTCAGTATTATCATGCAGCAAGAAAAGCAGGGGGCAACAGCATCAGAGCAACTATAAAAAAGAGCCTCTTGCAAAATGAAGATTTTCGTTCAAAATCGAGGCACGCGAGAAATTTTACCGCAGGCATATAGTTGATATTCCGAGGATAAAATTTTGAGCATAACGAAGAGTTTGGGCGAAAAGATCATTTTGCAAGAGGCTCAAAAGTATCTCAACTCTCTGACTGATGTCATGAAATAGCATAAAAACCTCATACAACTGAGGTGATCAAGTTGAGTGTTTTAATCAGACAAAGGAGAACTCATGAGTTGAATGAGTTGAGTTGCGAATTTAGCGTGGCGGATGAGACGGATATTTCTTCACATTTCCCACCATCTTTTTATGAGCGGCTGCTATGGGATCAATATCAAATTTTTCCGCCAGCATGGTGAGGTAAATCATCACATCGCCCACTTCTTCTTCAATATGTTGGCGGGTAGCCGCATCCACTTTCAGACTCTCCGCATTTTCCATCCACTGCAGACCTCGTCAATCATGGATAAGCAATAGCCTTGGAACCCTCTGTTTCATTGAA
>DYDK01000181.1 GCA_020717935.1 Desulfocapsa sp. | reverse complement strand
TCTGGTCGGGCGTAAAAAGATGGTTGTCTTTCAATGACAAAAGTTTGATGGATTGGAATTTGTACAGGTGTGTTTATGGCAGATGTGTAGCCGTAAAAATCCTGCCGGATTTCCACCCCCCAGGCTTGGGTTGTGAGCATCAAAAAAATGCCAGCGATTGTGATAATTTTAGTTTTCATAAAAGGCCCGATTTTGTCGCCACAAGAAACTATCGTTTCTTTTTTTTTGCTGTTGCGATGTCGCCAATCATTTTATTGAGTTTGTGAGGATATGTTTTTGAACATTTGAACATAAAGATCGTCCTCGTTTTTTTGTTCTTCAAGCTCTTTTTGAATCATTCTTTCGTGTTTTCTTAGGAGTGATTTTCGCATCCGGTAAATTGTTTGTCTCTGAAAAGGAGACATTTGGAATTGGAAGCTCCATTCAAGCAACCGAATCATTTTTTCAATTTCAATATCCTCTCCAGCCTGTATCAAATTGGACATTCTGGAATATGCATCTCTTTCCCATCTGGTTTTTAAATTACAAGTTTCAATAAATGTTTTTCTCTGTTTCTGATTTAATTTGACCATTTGAGCTCGCAAATATTCCCGCCACA
Organism: Desulfocapsa sp.; assembly: GCA_020717935.1. Lineage (GTDB taxonomy): Bacteria > Desulfobacterota > Desulfobulbia > Desulfobulbales > Desulfocapsaceae > UBA2270. The sequence continues at coordinate 3,231 of DYDK01000181.1, read as the reverse complement.
TCCAGAGATTTTCTGAAAATTGAAGGCAGCGCAAGTTCTCATCAATAAGCGGATTGCTGATGAATTTTCTTTTGACCATCTTTTTTAAGATGTCCAGTGGGATTTTACTGGTTTTGGCGTACTCTGTGATTTCCATGAATCTTTATGCGGTCTCCATTAGCATTTGATTTTTGATTCTGTGAATCGAAGCAGATAGGAGCCTTCCCGCGTTTTGCTGATGAATGCCAAATCGTGTTGCTATATCAGCAAGACTTACTGGTCGGGGTTGTTCAAGAATCCAATGAGATATTTGTCGTTGTCGGTTGGTCAGTGGAGATAATGCTTCGGCGATAATTGATTCATCCAGATCAACGGCTTGCTCTTTTTCCATTGCGGCAACTTCAGGAACAATGTCAATGGGGACAGTACTAACCCCAGCGGCCAGTTCAATGCATCTGGCACGAAATACGACTCGGAAATATCTGTTTATCGAAGACAACTCTTTATTCTGGTTGATCAAAGAAAATATGACTTGGTAGGCAACAATTTGAGCTTCGCTAATCAAGTCGCTATAATTGCAAGACATCTTTCGGTAATACGGGCCTGTTACACACCAAACGAGAGCGTTATTGGATTTAACCCATGATGTGGCCAGTTGCCAAAGAACAGCGGATTGCAACCGGCCCTGATTCACGCTATCTCCAATAACTGATTGACTTCTTTGAGCATTGCAATAGGTCCATGAGCTTCGATAAATTGGTTAAGCTCTTCCGGCTTAACCATGATTATTCGCCCTATCCTATATTCCGGCAATCCGTCTCTTACCCAAAGCACAAAGGTATCTTCTGAAATTTGAAGATGTTGACATACTTCTTTTCTATTGATGAATTTAATAGCATTCATAATTACTTTTCTTGAAAAGAAACCCAATACCTGTTAAGTTAAAGAAAGGTGCCAACCTTGTTTAGCCTTATTTTTTCGCTTGTTTTTTTAATAAGCGGCAGGTATTGGGAATTTTGTTTTTTAGGCTATCTACTCTGATAACCTTCTTCTTTTTTCCCTTTCCTAAATCGTCAGACCCCGTCTTATGAAGGGTTTGCGTCATCACAATTTCTGTTGGTACTCATTTGGCTATGGGCACACCTATAGCTTCAAAAATGGTTGTTCTGTTACAAGCCGATTAGCTTTAAGCTTTCACGGCAAGATTGATTCCGTTATGAAATGCACCAAATCTCCTTGTAGTATCTCTCATTGACACTTTTGCTACAAGCTATTGCGCGATTGATTCAACTTTCATTTAAGAGCAGATACAATAAATACAAGTTGTATTGCAAGGAAAAAAACAATATGGACAAAAAAAAACAAGCAAAAAGAATAGCAGACAATATGAAAAAGTCTGCAAATGTGAATAGCTACACAGAGCTTGGGAAAATTGTAGGAGGAATATCGCCGCAAGCTATTTCGAGTGCAATTTCAAATGGCAAAATACCTGATCGTTGGTTTATAATTATGAATGAGAAGTTTGGGGTAACTCGTGATGAGCTTGAAAAATCTGACGAAAACCCTCAAGCAAATCCACAATCCCTTCGCTTGGACGATTGCTGTAAAGCATCCTTGGCAACTAAGGCTTTTGACAAACATAGGATTCTTACAGACGATGAGGCTGCTTTTTATGGCGGACTGGAAGGGATTTTCTCTGCGATAACTCAATGGCTGGAGGACGAATACAAGCCCAGCGGTGTAGTTGCCCTTGAGTTTATTTTTGATCTTCAGGAGAAGTTTCCTGATTTACGGAGTTGGATAAAAAAACAGCAGAAAAAAGCGGTTGAGGAAGATAGTCAAGTTGGACTTTTGCAGAAGAAGGCTGTGAGTGAGTAAGAGATGAGTGCTAAGGTAGTCGAAAAACCAAAGGGTTCTGGCAAATGGGGTGTAAGGATTTGCAAGAACGGACTGGATAAATATCAACGCACTTCTACCAAGACTGAAGCAGAACGACTGGCAAGAATGATCAACACCCAACTTTCGAGGGTAGATTTGGGATTGGTATCAATGGAGCCCGAAAAGCCAAAGTCTTTACCGACATTTTCGCAATATTCTACAATTTGGTTAGAGACTTACATAAAACCTCCCATGCGGAGCCAGCGAACATTCGCAAAATATAAAGGGCTTCTTGATAATTATCTGGTTCCCAAAATTGGCAAAATCACGATAGATTTATTCAGTAGAGCAACTATTCGTGACGCACTTCTTAGTATATACAATGGCAAGAAAAATCCATCTCAATCTCTGTTGGATACGATGATAGCTGTTTTATCTGGAGTGTTTAATTTTGCAGTTGATAGTGAGATTATTGACACAAATCCAGTGGTTGACATTGGTCGTAGTTTGCGACTGCCAAAGGAGATGAAAAAAACAGTTGAGCCTTTCACTGCTGGGGATTCAGAGATAGTACTTGCTACTCTTGAAAAAAACTTTCCAGCTTATTACCCCCTTTTCTTGACTCTCTTTACAACGGGAATGCGCGTAGGTGAGGCGTGTGGCCTTCAGTGGACTGATGTAAATTTTACGACAAGAAAGATCACTGTGCAACGGACTACTACCCATCAAACCGTTCATGACACCACAAAGACTCATGCTGCCAGAATGGTTGACATGAGTGACGGACTAAGTGAAATGCTCTGTCAGCTTAATTTGGCGACAAAAGATATAAATCCCCTTCGAGTAAGCAGTCCATTTTGTTTTCATCGGGATGGTGCATTGTTGGCCCATAGCACTTTACGGCGTATTTTTACCAAAACATTATCCTTGGCAGGAGTAGGCAATCGACGGATACACGATATAAGGCATTCTTATGCAAGTAGATTGCTATCCGCAGGGAAAAGTATTATTTATGTTAGCCGACAACTTGGTCATAAGAATATCCAGATGACGGTTGACATTTATACTCACTGGATACCATCAGGCGAAGAGCAATCTGCAAATATGCTTGATCGTATATCAGCAAAAAAATGATTGAACATGTTCGGTTGGTCAATTTTTTAAGATTATTCAAGGCTCATTTCAGTGTGAAAATCAGCGATTTTCTATGAATCTCCGTTTAGTGGGGTATATTCCCGTATATTCCCGTTTAGCGGGGTGAAAAATGGGAATAAAGAGATGTGTCTATCTAATGATTTCAATGGGTTATGTGGCAACTGGTGAATCTCACCTTCTCCGCCATTTATAATAAAGGCCAGCAACTTAAATAAGTTG
>DYDK01000180.1 GCA_020717935.1 Desulfocapsa sp. | reverse complement strand
AAGTAACGGCAGAAAGGAGTTAGTTAGTCTCATCTTGAAAGCGAATTGGAATCAAGAGTACTTCTTGCGGGACGCATGGAAAACAGGAAAACGAGGGAAATCTGACAATATAATCTTTGTGGGCAATCCGCTGTCGCCAGCGGAACTGATTTCTACAGGTGGTGAACCGTGAGATTGATGTTTCAGATGGTCAGATCATCCCGCACTGTCTTGCGGGGGCCGCCGTGTCCAGCTGTTGACCAGTCACGGATGGGGGCAATGGCTTCCATTTGTGACTGTCTGCCAAAACCGGCAAGACGGTCATGGATAGATTGCCAAATGCATTCAGTGTCTTTGTTGATCTCGCACCTGCCATCCACTGAACCTCCACAGGGGCCGTTCATCAGGCTTTTGGCACAGCGGGCCACCGGACAGAGACCGCCGGTAAGATGAAGAACGCAGTTGCCACAACCAGCACACTGCTCCATCCAGATGCCCTGCTCGGCAGAACCACCAAAGAACGAAGTATTGAGAGCCGGATAGACCACGGCATCCTTGCGTAAATTGGCGATAAAATTAACGCCAACCCCACAGGCGGTGGAGACAATGGCATCATATTGACCGTTCCATTGATCGATACCATCAATATATTCCTTGTCGCATTGCCTGACCAGACTTCCCTCGATAATGTCAATGCTCTTGCCCTGCTTTTTCATACCCAGGCGGAGCAGGGAGGCCAAGGCCGCGGCCTCTCGTTCACCACCAGCGGAGCAGACAGTCACACAACCGCGACAGGCCAGCACCAGTACCTTTGAGCAGTCCTTCACCATCTCTATGATTTCAGCCATCGGCTTTCGTTCTGCAATGATCATTCTCCACTCTCCCTGAAAAGCATTTCACTGTGAAAAGGACTTGGGCCAAGGGTACGAATTTTCTTATCCATCGCCACACCAGCAGCCACAAATTCAGGATGCAGGCCTCGGGGCAGGTGAAACATTTCAATCCTCCCCCCCTCGACATCAAGTTCTTCCAAGGCCTTCTTGACCGCCGTCACTCTTTTGGCGGCCCGCACACTTCCCTTGACATTGTGACAGGCATCTTTCGGGCAACCAACGACAAGCACGCCATCAGCTCCGTCCTCAAAAGCCTTGAGCAAGCTGGTCACCTGGATTTTTCCAGTACATGGCACCCTTACTAAGCTGATGGTGGTCGGAAAGCCAAGGAGCAGTAACTCTTTTCCTTGTTCTGCACAACTTTGCTGGGAGGTATAATGACAACTAAACAGGGTTATTTTAGGCTCAAAACTCATAATTCATTCCTCGTCTTCGGCAACGATTCAAATATATTCAGATTGCGATCCACAGGCCGCAAGCAAGCGACAGTCTTCGGATTCATTAAGCGTGATTGCCTTGGCCGGGCATTCTTCGACACAGATTCCACAGGCCCGACACGCCTCTACATCAATATCTGCCACGCCCTGCTGGTCAATTTTGGGAATCGACCAGGGGCAGACCCGGACACAGGTGAGACAGGCAACACAAAGGTCTCGTTGCACCTGGGCAGCCTTGCCTTTATCAAGAAGACCCTGTTTGCTGACAAAGCCTTCTTTAAGGGCCAGTTTGGCCAAAGCCCCCATAATCTCGGCAAAACGAACATCCTGCGGACAGACAAAGACACAGGCTTGACATCCCGAACAGTACCAGAGAAAATGAGAAGCCAGCAGGCGGTCTTTCATTCCCATGCGGATCATGTGGATAATTTTTCGGGGGTCAAACTCAGGAATAGCCTGACTGACGGGACAAATACCACTGCAAGCCCCGCAGGAAAAACAGCTGTTAAGATGTTCGCCGCCTGGGGTCGCAACGACTTCGCTGTTGAAGGCCGGATTCAATGAATTGACTGGTTTTCCCATAATGACAACCTGATAATGGAAAGGAGGATTCTTACTTTATTTTATTTTCATACCGGAAGCATGGATTCTCCACACCTCGCATTGACTGATACATTTCATAAAAGAAACTTATATCTACTTGAACAGGCCCTGTTTGTCAACAGGTGAAAAACCATAATTCCGTCCAAGGCGAAGGGGAATTCTCCATTATATCCTTGACTTTGCTGCTCCACCATACCATAAAATGAAGGAGAATGTTTTTGTGATCAATGATCACGGGTCATAGTTATTCTCAATCGCATTCAGAACACGGCCGAGAAGACAAGCGAGCAGCGACGAAGCAGTACAAAGAGTACCGTGAGGAGCCATGCAGTGCAGCTGACGAAGGTGCCGGCGTGAATGCGAAGTGGAATGAGAATGAGAAGGAAGGGTCGGATAAAGAGGAGGCCACCAGAAAATACCATGCACACGAGCTTAACACGGGAAGTTATTGTCGATGCCCAGACCATTCACCAACGGGTAGTGCAATTGGGCCAAGCCATCAGTCGGGACTATGCGGACGGGAATCTGGTGGTAATAGGGGTATTAAAAGGGTCTTTTATCTTTATGGCTGATTTGATCAGGGCTATTGATATCCCGATTCGTGTTGATTTTATCGGGGTCTCTTCCTATGGAAACACGACGGTTTCATCGGGAGAAATAGTTCTGAAAAACGCCCCATCCCTTGCCGTGCGGGACCAAGATGTCCTGCTGGTGGAAGACATTGTTGACAGCGGACTGACGGTGCAGTGGTTACGGGATTATTTTTCCTCCCAGGAAGCTCGTTCGATCAAGGTGTGTGCCCTTATTGACAAGGCCGAACGACGCACTCAGTCTGTACAGATTGATTATTGTGGATTTGCCATTCCAAAAGGATTCCTGGTCGGCTATGGCCTTGATTTCAATGAAGAGTATCGTCATTTACCCGCTATTTATCATCTCTTACCCCCTCTCTAAAGATGCCGGTGTCCCACATTTATGTTTCGCTCAACGGCAATTTTTTTGTTTTTTTTTACTGCGCTGGTCGTGACCGGCGGTCTTTCCTGGCTGGCCCTGGGCAATTACCACTCGGCCGCACCCATCGCCCAGGAAAACCTTCGCAGTCTGGCCCTGACCATGGCAAGTGCCATGGAAGGTGTGGCGACTCGTGATCCTTCTCTCAAATCCTTGATCTCGTTCCACAGTCCTGAAATGGCCTACGCCATTCTTATCTCTACCCAGGGAGAAATTCTTTTCCATAGTAATGCCGATCTTGTTGGTTCCGCAATGATGGACAGCCGTTATCAGTTGCCATTACAAAACGGAAATTTCGATGAAGAACGAATCCGCTTGGGTACCGGTGAAATGGTGTATGAATTCCAGACCTCGATCCATTTTGCCAATCAAACCTGTATCTTGCGCCTTGCCCTGCATACCTGGCGTGCCGATGGTGTCATGCGTCGGGCACAACAGGAGATGCAGATTATTTTTTCCCTGCTGATCATTGGCTGGATACTGGCACTGGTTATCATCTCTTTGCTCCGTAAACAGATGTGGCTCCAACGACAATCGGCCAGACAACGCGAACTGGCGCGGCTGGGTGAAGTAGGGGCCGTTCTGGCCCATGAAATCCGCAACCCCTTGGCTGGAATCAAGGGCTATGCTCAGCTTCTGGAAGAACGATTACCCGATGGCAAAGAGCGCGACTTTGCCTCTCTCATTGTCAATGAAGCCCGACGGATGGAGAGCTTAACCCATGACATCCTCCTGTATAGCCGCTCGGAATCACTGGTTCCCGAGCCATGCCCACTGGCTCCGGTTACCGCCACAGTGCTCCAGCTTCTGGCACTCCAGGCCCAGGAACACGGCGTGCATTTTTTCTGCGATATTGCGGACGACCTCTTTGTTCTCTGCCCAAGAGCTGTCCATGCCCCACAAATAATGCTGGACACCGGGAGGTTTTTTATGTATAC
>DYDK01000179.1 GCA_020717935.1 Desulfocapsa sp. | reverse complement strand
CAGTGTCTTTGCCCTTTCTCTCTTTGTATCAAAAAATATTCTCTTGCTTTTTCAAGTATTTCCATTGACACACTCTTTGCTCTTGTGATACTGTTTTGTATCAAATAGGCCCTGTTTTACCGTTCAACATATAACCGGCCTATAACTGGAAAGCCACGGTTAGCTTGCGTTTTGCTTTTCAAAAACAGTTCAAAATATAACTGGAGTGGCAAAAATGGGAAAAGAGAACAGTTTCAACTTCACGGAAGAAAGATTAAGAGCCATCGTTCTGCCAGATGCAGGCAAGCGGGATTATTACAATGACACCGGCGAAAAAGGGCTGCGGCTGTGTGTGTCCAGTACGGGAAGCAAGTCCTTTCAGTTTCAGCGATGGAGTCCTGAGAAACAACGGCCCGTTGTCGTCACTATTGCAAAATGGCCGGATATATCCTTGAATGCGGCAAGGTTGAAGGCGGCGGCAATGCGGCAGGGTGTAATCAATGGCGAAGACCCGCAAGCAGAAAAGCGGCAGAAGCGCGAGACAATGACCCTGGAGCAAATCTTCGACCTGTACCTGACTGAACATGCCATCCCGCATAAACGCACCGCCAAGGACGACCAGACGATGATCCGCCTGCACCTGAAACCAACATTCGGAAAGCGTCGTGTTGATGAGTTGACCACTGAAACAGTCCGCTCCTGGCATACATCACTGACCAAGACCATGAAACCCGCCTCTGCAAACAGACACTTGGCCCTGTTGCGCTCCGTCTATAATGTCATGTTGCCCGACATGCCGAACCCTTGCCGTATGGTCAAGATGTTCAGGGAGTATTCTCGTGATAGATTCCTACAGCCAGAAGAGCTTGAACGATTCTTTCAGGCCATCGAGAAAGAGCGAACCGAGGGCAACCCTGACATTGCCGATTATTTGCTTCTGTGCATCTTTACCGGCGCACGACGATCAAATGTTCTGGCGATGCAATGGAAGGACATTGACCGTGCACGGAACCAATGGCGGATTGCAGGCGAAGAATCGAAGAACAAAAGTATCATGCTGGTTCCTCTTGTTGGCGAAGTTCTGGCGATCCTGGAGCGACGGCGGGAACTGGCATCAAGTATTTTCGTGTTCCCATCTTACGGCAAGACCGGCCATCTCCAGGAGCCGAAAACAGGTTGGGCACGGATAAAAGAATATGCTGGCCTTGAAGATGTCCGGCTTCACGATCTTAGGCGGACAATGGGCAGTTATCAGACCATAGGAGGAGCATCAACGGCCATTGTCGGCAAGACCCTGGGCCACAAGAACCCCGCAAGCACCGCCGTCTATGCACGGATGACCCTCGACCCCGTTCGTGAATCAATGGAAAAGGCGGTGGCCATGATGAAGACACCCGTACCGCCAAAGGTCGTGAATATCAAAATCGGATAAACCCCGCCCCTTGATTATATACACAAAGAAGGTATAATACGCATATGCAATGGATTGTGAAACTCAACGGGCAGGCAGAGAAACAGGCGGAAAAATTACCCGGCAGGGTAATGGATGCGCTCACCGCACTCATGGTTGATATTCGCACTCATGGCCCCGTCCGTGGCAACTGGTTGAATTATTCCAAGCTGACAGGCAATCGCCACCACTGCCACCTGAAAAGAGGCAAGCCCTCATATGTCGCAGTATGGACTGAGGATAAGAAGACTATTTCTGTGGAGATTATTTATGCAGGCACTCACGAAAAAGCCCCGTATTGATAAGGGACTGGTAACGCTTCACTTCAAGGTGCGGCCAGAGCATGTTGACCGGATCAGGAAGTTTGTCGAACAGATAGAACCTGCTCAGGATGATACAACCCCCATTACCCTGGATGATTTTATTTCCAAGCACTACCCAGGCCAGTCAGAAGGGACAGTTTACCTTCGTGGTATTCGTTACCGTGAAGACTTGACCCAGAAACAGCTTGCGGATTTAACAGGGATTCCGCAACGACATATTTCAGAAATGGAGAATGGCAAGCGGTCTATCGGCAAAGAGAGGGCAAAGGTGCTGGCAACGGCATTGAACTGCGCTGATTACCGGTCGTTTTTGTAACATTTTTTCGCGGGATAGGGGGCACCCGACAAGCTGGCAGTCCACCAGTTTCCCGTGAATTTTCTGGACAGCGTAAAGGACATGCGCGAATGAAATCAATACACTTCTCGAAAGTTCCTCTGATTGAAGGAACCCCCGGCACACTCTACCCCCACTGCTCATTCCCCGAAGACACCAAAGCGCAAATCAAGAAACTGTTCCCTAGGATCACCGAAGAGAAAATAAACGCCATGGAGCATCTCTGCTGTGAACACCTGTATATCGAAAAAGAGGTGATGAGGATGGAACTTGCTTCTCCATCACCAACCTCGCGACAACTCGCAAAAGATCTTCACGACATTCAGACAGCGGTTGAAACGCTACAGGGCCTCCTCGCCAATGCAAACACCACCACTTGGTCTGTTCTGAAACAGGCATATTTCTTTGAAAAGAGCGCACCTATTGGGATCACGGACAAGAAATATCGGAGACTGAAAGATGTTGAGGTGGTGCTCGAAGCCTTCAAACAATCCATGTACTCGGATGATAATGTTAGTCGTTATGTTGAATACAGCAAGAAGGCCAGCGTGGGCACGACGAACAAGGCGGGGCGACCACCGGGGGGAAAGGCGTTTTGGCCAGGCGAAATAATTGAGGAGTTGAACGATATTCTCTATCCTGATGACGGGATGCTTGGTCAAACTGAGGGGGTCAAGCTGGGGAAGATTCTGAGAATCTCGGAACTTCTGACAGAAAAATATATCAAGGATTGGCGAGCAGACCGGAAGGCTAAAGCGGCATCTCAAGGAGGTTGTGAGCATGATGAATTTATCCAAAGCCCCGTTTATCCCGTATGACCCTACGAACCCACAGCACACAACCTCCGCATTCTCCCCTGGAATAAGCTCAAAGGTAAGGAAATTCTTTGCAAAGGAATCTCTTCCCTCTGTTACGGATGAAACCCCGCATATGCTGCTGGACACGATGCAGGCCGTCTTTGAGCGCGATGGGGCTAACCCCGCTTTAGTCATTCCCGAAACCCGTGCCATTAAAGACTGGCTGGCTATGAGAAGGAAGAAACCAGCCTAACACATTGAAATCATGCTGGATAATAAGTAAAATGGTCTGATAGCGAATTATTCGCTCATAACCATTTGTTTTTATGGGGAGACTTCAGCGGTCTTCCTTTTTTTTTGCCCTCCACTTCATATCCAATTGCATAATGAAATCAATACCTTATACTGTAAAATACAAAATAAGATAGGCTGGTGGAAAATAACTTCTTCCAATCTCTATCAAGCAAATTTTCAAGGAGCATATTTACATGGCAACGCAAACCGAACACCCAACCGCCCTGCAAAAACTTGTTATTCAATCGCTGGTCATGAATGATGTTGATGCCGCCGCGTATCTGGGAATGTCGCCAAACACCTTGCGCAAATGGAGAACCAAAGGCGTCGGCCCTGTTTATATTTGCTGTGGCCGATTGAAAAAATACCGCCTGGCCGACCTTGAAGCATACCTTGAAAATCAAAAGGTAGCCCGATGAACGACAAATGTTAATGATCGGCCTAATAGAGCCACCTTGTGATCGCCTTAATGGAGCCACCTCGGAGATCGTGATCGCCCCAATAGAGCCACATCGTGATCGGCCTAATGGAGCCACCCTGCGATCGCCTTAAAGGAGCCACTTAAAAAGAACAAACTGGGTCTCGGACTTTTCCTACTAACTGGTGTACCCTCTCTGATTTTTTCTTTCATTCAGGGGGGAGCACCAAATGGCCAACAGGAGGTTCGAGATGTATGAGTATCACCAAATTCTTTCA
>DYDK01000178.1 GCA_020717935.1 Desulfocapsa sp. | reverse complement strand
TTACCTGAATTACGACCAGATTTGGGTTATATTTGGCTGTACCGATTGAACAGGTAAGCGAGCACAGCGAGACTCCGAAACCGCAGGCATAATTGTGTTATGACGAGGATTTTGTGATTGAGGCACAGCCAAAGATGGCCCAAAGATGGGAAGCAAGATGGTATATTGGTATTTTCCAAGTCTCTAAGATAGAATTTGTACCTAAATCCTGCAATCGCTTGAGCATCGAGACTGGCAAGGCGGCAAGCGCCCCGCAAGGAAGTACCCTTGGGGGATACCGTTTATGGAGCTGAAAAAGTAGGGGTTATTTTTGTACAACAGTTTATTTTACCCCCTTGACGAAATAAAAACACATGCTATATTTAAAAAATAACACCTGAACCAAAAGGAATCCTCATGGACTGGCTTCTTCTCATTCATCAAATACCGGCAAAACCTACCTACTTTCGAGCCAAAATTTGGCGGCGACTGCAACAGATCGGGGCCGTACCGGTCAAGCAAGCGGCGTATGCCATGCCGCGACAGGAACAGGCCTATGAAGACCTGTCATGGATTGTTAAAGAGATTATTGAGGGTGGAGGCGAGGCCATTCTGCTGGAAGCTCGCTTGCAGGAAGGGTTAAGCGATGAACAGGTTATCAATCTGTTTCGTGAGGCACGAAAACGGGATTATGAGAAAATTGTACTGGAGGCAAACGAATTGCTGACCCAGTGCCGACACAATACTTCTGGCCTGAGCGCGCATTTTCTTGAATACAAAATCGGACTTACCAAGCTACGTAAGGCCTTTGCTGGCATCACGGCCATAGATTTCTTTCCGGTGCCTGAACAGGAGAAGGTGGAAGCGACCTTGACCGATATGGAAACCATTCTTCAGCAAAAACGAGGCCAACACCCCACTGTCATGCACATTCCGGCCAACAAGGCCAAGCTGACCGGTAAGTTCTGGGTGACACGGGCCAATGTCTATGTGGATCGCATGGCCAGCGCCTGGTTCATCCAACGCTATATTGACGATACAGCTCTCTTCCGCTTTGTGGCTACTGCCGAATATATTTCCACGCCTGAGGAGATTCGATTCGACATGCCCATCGGTGAGTTTACCCACAAAGGAAATCTTTGCACCTTTGAGGTCATGGCCCACACCTTTGGCGAGGGCGACCTGGCGTTAGAGCAACTTGCCAGAATGATTCATGACATTGATCTGAAGGATGATCTCTACAACCTGCCAGAGACCGATGGGCTCCATGCCCTTTTTGATGGAATTGTTGCGGTCACCAATGATGATGGAGAGCGGATCCGTCAGGCCGGAGTCATTCTCGATGGGATGCTCGCTTTTTTTCGTCATAGAAAGAACAAGTCAGAGGAAGTAACCGACGGCAAAGGATAACGCCATTTACTCTTACGGGCCGTCAAGAAAAAATGTATTCGATTTTATTCGATTTTATCCATACCTTTACGGCCTGTTAGACCACCCAGGCGCCATGAAGAACGAGTCCTTGGGGGACGCCGTTCATGAACCCAAAATGGTCATTTTTTTTGTACGATGTTGCTGAGATTGCAGGATCAGGCAGGTTCATGCACCAAAAAAAAACCATGTTTTGCACGACGGCTTAGGGAAAAAAATCAGCGGAAATCAGTTCCGCTTTTTTTGGGCACACCAACAAAAAACATATGCCACAACAGGACAGTGTCGTATGTTTCAACAATCATGAAGTCCTGAACCACGACACAAGGAGAAATATCATGCCACCAACAGCGAAACACTATGCCACCAGCAACGCCAGAACTGGAAAAGATTACGCCGAGCTGCATAACTGGATTGATGACACCGTCGTTCAAAAGAAATATGAACGGCACGATTTCAAAAACATCTGGGCGTTCGGGCCGGAGATCAAGGCCAAGTTTGGCGAGGAAGGCGTGCAGGAATACATCGAGCATCTGCGTGAAGACATTGAAAACAAGATCGGCAAGTTAGTCCCTGACCACAAAGAGACCCTGAAGGATGCCTTCATCTATTTTGGGTTCACAAGGCCCTAAAACATCTTTATCAAGCAGGGCGGGCGGGACGCGTCCTGCTTACCTCTTCCCCACAACAGCGAGGACTGCCATGACGATTCAATCCACCATTGATATACAACAACTCAAAAACACACTCATAAAAGGCACGATCACCCTCCTGGATGTGCGGCGCAAGGAGGATTACGAAACCTCCCCGCAAATGATCCCCGGCGCTGTCTGGCGTGATCCGGAAAAGGTTGACCAATGGCAGCCCGAACTGACAGGAGATATTGTCATCTACTGTGTGCGGGGCGGCTCGGTCAGCCAGTTGGTCAGCCAACAACTCAGCGACAAAGGGCTTGCCGTAAGTTTCATTGAGGGCGGCCTCAAGGCCTGGGTTGATCAAGGGGAACCGGTCAAGTAATCATGAAATTCCTCTCACCCTTTACCGCCCTCTGTACTGTGGGCTTCTTTGCCAAATTCTCCTACGCCCTGGCCAGAAGCCCGGTGCTGCCGCTCTTTGCCCTCTATCTCGGGGCCGGTTCCGAGGCCATCGGCTTTGCCGTGGGAATCTCCACGGTCACCGGCATTTTCTTCAAGATGCCGGCCGGAGCCCTGTCTGATGTCATTGGCCGCAAACGCACCATGCTCATCGGCCTGGTGGTCTTCGCGGTCATGCCCTTTGCCTACCTCTTTATTGATAACTACCAGACCTTGGTGATCATTCGTTTCTTCCATGGACTGGCCACAGCCATCTATGGGCCGGTGTCTATGGCCGTGGTCGCCGATGTGGCGGGGGGGCGCAAGGGCGAGATGCTCTCCTGGTTTTCCTCGGTCACCATCATCGGCAACCTGCTGGGAGCCCCTCTGGGTGGTCTGATCCTCAACTCAGGGAGTGGAGACCCGACCCTGACGGCCTTCCGCACCGCCTATCTGGTCAGCGGGTTCGCCGGACTCATGGCCCTAATCCTGGCAATAGGAGTCCTGAAGGGCGACGGACAGCGAGAAAAACACAATAACCTGAGCGAGGCCTTTGCCCGCTTTGTCTCGGGGATTAAAGAAGTGGCCAGCGACAAGCGGGTGATCATCACCTCCAACATGGAAGGGTTGCAGAACATGACCGTGGGGGCGCTGGAGGCCTTCCTGCCCATCTATGCCGTGACCGTGGCAGGTTTGAGTGAATTTCAAGCCGGTCTGCTCTGGGGGGTGCAGGTGGTGGCCACCATCCTCTCCAAACCGATTATGGGCAAGAGGTCGGATACAGGCGGACGCAAAAGCCCCTGATTACCATCGGCCTGCTCCTGTGCGCCTTTTCCTTTGCCGCCATCCCGATACTCAAAGACTTTTACCTTCTGGCCGCAGCCGCTCTGATCTTTGGTCTGGGAGAGGCCCTGGTGACCTCCTCATCAGCCGCCCTCATTATTGATCTCTGCAAGGAAAAACACTTCGGCGCCGCCATGGGCACCTTTGGCACCATTTATGATGTGGGCCATGCCTCCGGCCCCATCCTGGCCGGTATTCTGATTGCCCGTCTCGGCTATCAATATTCGTTCTGGATTATGGCCGCCATCCTCCTTGCCGCCATCCCGGTATTTATCCTCAATGTGACTGTTCATCCAAAAAACGAATAAAAAAAGCGAGCTATGTATCAGATCGCCCTGAGAGTGGAACCAATCTCACAAGAGTACACGCCATGAGCAACAAACAACACCCCGCAGACCGCCCCACCGCCTCCCGGATTTAGTACCTTACTCCTGAAAGTCTGTCATAAAAAACAAGAAAATCAGGCGGCTATTTTCAATAAATTCTCAGTAGATGCGGCTAAAAATGCATTCACCACATTGGTTAATTTTGTCCCTTTGAGAGTCAATTG
>DYDK01000177.1 GCA_020717935.1 Desulfocapsa sp. | reverse complement strand
ATGTCAGGCCGCATAATTTCATACAACAGTGTATACATAAAAAATCTCCCGGTGTCCAGCATTATTTGTGGGGCATGGACAGCCCTTGTCAGGGGGGAATTGTAAGCTTCCCCCCTGACAAGGGGGACAAGGGGGGTTCTATAGCGGATTATTATAGAAATTGTGCCATTCACTATTCCAGTTATTGGTCTGAATTACTAGTACGGATCAGGAAATCTGAACTTGAGGTTATGCAATGTGCAAAAGCTTCCATTTCTGATGAAGGCTTATCCGCAGATTGCGGGTGTGCTCCCAGGGAACCGCACAGGCATCGAACATTTCTTCCCAGTTTTGCAGGCGTTCGCACACCTCGTCAAACAGCCGCCGACATTTTTGTGCCGACAGCCCGAACCGTCGGCCTTCGGCCAGAATATCCTGACGGGAAAGCGGGCCGTCGCAGTTGTTAACGCGCAGGATGTGGCGTTCCTGATGAATATTGGGAGTGATGTCGTAACCGGGCGATAGCCGCCATCCGTCGCGGGTATGGAGCATGGAAAAATTCTGCAGATGATCGTCGGTGTTCTGAAGCAGCACATTCACAAGCATCCAGCGAAAAAGGGCGGCCGTGTCCACATCCGGGCGAGCAGAGATTTTTCGTATAATTGTGGCCATATCGGCATAGCTCATCAGGTATGGATTTTCAGAGCCGGTCAGGGTGCGCATACTGACAAGGGCGTTGCGCCCCGTGCCGGAAGCAATATCAAATCGCTTGATCAACAGAATGTCACGATCTGACACCTGCCGTCTTTGCACCTCCGGGATTTCCAGGCCCGCCTGCCGTGCAAGTAACATTCCCGCCTGTTCAAGGGATACGAGAAGGGAAGGATTGGTGTCACGAATACTGGAAAACTTGGCCAGCCAACCCTGACCATCAAGCTGGACAAGGACTTTTGGACGGGCACCGCCTGCAGAACTGCCGCAGGCCAGAAGATGCTGCAACTCCTGGTTTTCGGTATCCATGTTCTTCTCAAAGAGGCTGGCCTCGCCAATGGCCAGGCTGATTCTGGCGAATTCTATGCCAAACCCCCGGCCTTTCTCGTTTTGTGACTTGGCAACCTGGTTGTTATCAGAAGAGTAGAGCAGGCATCCCAAACCTGAGTCCTTGAGGGCTTCCAGTAAATGGGCTGAAGTAAAACGGGTTTTATCAAGCCCTGCCCGTTTAGCAAGAATGGTCCGTCCCCAGGCATCGGGCAATGAGTCATCGAAGACAGCATGAATGCCAGACTCCCCACGCGCGGCCTTAAAGGTGTCAGTCCCAAGGGGGAGGTGAATTGGATCAAGCGGGTAGGCCTCGGGATGACGGAGATAGTCTTCACTGTATTTGAAGAAGCCCTCTTTGCGATCGGGAGAGGCGAGATTGCGAGAGAGAATCCGGCCCGCATAAAGGGTATCGCCACCGGGGGTGATCACATAAACATGCAGGGAGATCGCAGCGAGGTCTTTCATGAGCGAACTCTGGTTTTCAGGAGCTGGGTTACACGGAGGGTCTGCCGGTCATATTCTTCAAAGGGGTCGGTTTCTTCTGTGAGCAACCCCTGCCAGGCCTGAGAAAGATTGAGGGCTTGGGCTACTGCGAACCAGGAACCAATTTTGACATTGGGATTTCCTCGCTCAATGGAGCGCAAAGTGTCCATGGAAATGGCACATCGTGCCGCAAGGGCGCGCAATTTTATTTTTTGCTCAATGCGCCTCTTCCTGTATAACAACCCAAGATGGGTGAAGATTTCGAGATTGTCCATGGCTGACTCTCATCATTCGTTCTTTTCTTTGGGGACGGAGGTCTTGCAAGAGTTCCATCTTCAGTATAATCACGAAACATGCAAATAAGATAGCTTATAATCAGTTTTATGCTAATAATTTACATGTATGATTGGAAGCAAGCAACCTTATTGCAAGATGAATGGGCGGCGATCATCCCTGTTCATAGCGACGGAACCTGACATGGGAAAAGATGTGGCTGATCTCAACCGTGCCGTCAGGTAGGTGCTGTTCCACTGCCTGACGGATAGTAGTGGCATAGACCGGAATCAGTCCCAGGCGAAAGGCTGCATTCACCATGACAAAGCTCGCGCCAAAGTCGCCCTGAATAAGAATAAAATCGCCGGGTGTCGCTTCGGCGACAAGCCACTCCCGTATCGGGGCAAGGGCCGGGGCAACGACTTCGGCATCCGGCGGTATCTCGGCCCAGAGTCGGGTGATGGCCGGTGGTGACGGGATAATAATGGATACTCCGAGGGTGATATAGGCATCCGCTTCCTGAACGGCAGTCAGGCGATGGTTAAAAAGGAGGAAGAGGGTCGGGTGTGCAGAGTTGTTTTTCATTGTATCTTGGCGATTTTCTTCCTTGCTTTCCGGCAAGGAGTAAACATTTAATCCTAACGCGGGCTAACTCCCGCAACTCAAGTAGTCAGAGAAACGCTATGCCTTTTCATCAATGGGGTGGGTCAGCATGGCACGGATTCCAGCCTGCTCGACAATCATGAGGGTGCGGCGAACAGATCCAGCAGACCGGGGTTCCCCACGGCGGGACGATCCAGCAGTTCAAGCAGAGTTGCATCCTGGTCTTCTGAAACCATAAACAGACGCTGGTCAAGCAAGGTTTGTTCCGCCGCCAGACAGGCACTGTCCAGAACAAATTCAGTCAGTGACTTGTGACTGACCGCCGCGGCCCGCCGTAAGATGGCCTCCTGCTTCGGGGTTGTCCGAAGCCCAAGACGAGAGGAACATGCCATGCGGGTCGCTGCGGTATGGATACTCGGCATAATAAACCTCCATTAGTGTAAGGGCCTCGGCAAGAATAAATCATCCCATCTTGCTGGTCTTTTCAGCCATCTTCTTCGTTGCGAAAAGAGTTTCATAGCCCTGCTATGCGCCTCTTTTGGAGCCTCTTCTTTAAGGGACTTATAGATGATGTAGTCCAGGGCATCATCGTCATCAAAGATGTTGTCGGGATGGTCAGACATTTTTCAGCTCACGGATGCGTTTTTCCAAGGCCTTCCATGTGTTTTTCTTTTCGCCGTTCACATCCTTGATCTTCCAACTGATAAATTTCTCCTTTAATGTGGTTGCGGCTGAAGAACTCAGTGTTTCCAAGGAAATCCTGGCATTTTTCCAGGCTCCCCAGTCGGCCAGCTTGTTAAGACGATCAATGTCCGCCTGCTCTTCGGGGGTAACGGTGGAGGCGCTGGCTTCCACTGTTTGTGACACTTGCCTGCTTGTCCACATCAATTTGGACGCTTGCAGCCATTCGTACATAAAGGTATCCCTCGCCTCCTCCCATTTTTTCGGGTTGGCCTCGCGGATGGTACTGGCTGCTTGGTGCGCAGCCTGGCCAATGTCCGGATTTGCCTGATATTGTTTCACTTCCTGAGTGTCAAGTAATTGGCGGAGTTGGCCCCAGTCGGCAGCGGATTTTATTTTCTGCGCAAATTGCCGCCGGGGATAGCGTTTACTTTCTTCCTCCTTGCACCATGTCTTGATTTTATCTGGCTCTGAACACAATGTCATTAACTTAACACATCAAAAACGAATCAACTTATTGTAATTACAGAATGTTCATGTTATATACAACTATGCGGTTTACTTGTAAGGGCCTCGGCAAGAATAAATCATCCCGTTTTGCTGGTCTTTTCAGTCATCTTCTTCGTCGCGAAAAGAGTTACATAGCCCTGCTATGCGCCTCTTTCCGCTCCTCGAATATGACTGAAAATCCTGCGCAATACGGAACAATTTATTCTTGCCGAGGCCCTAACACATCTATTTCTCAAAGGAGGACAGCATGGCTAAATTTCTTGAAAAAAATTGTCAAACTGGCATGGAACCTGCTTTCCAAAACCTGTGCCAATCTACTTGACTTTCTTAA
>DYDK01000176.1 GCA_020717935.1 Desulfocapsa sp. | reverse complement strand
ATGAAACAGAGGGTTCCAAGGCTATTGCTTATCCATGATTGACGAGGTCTGAACTCATACAAACGATGTTAGCATACTTGTGAACTTATTGTCAAGGAGGTAAGCGGGACAAGTCTTGCAAGCGAGTTCCCAAACCCAATGTTATTAACTGAATTTAAGGGGCTTTCTGGTTCCCATGCGCCGCACCCCAAGGGCACTTCCTGCGGGGCGCATGGGAACCCATCCGCGCCTGCGTCGCAGGCCCAAGACAATCAATAATCTGGGAGGCATTCTCCGGCAAACTGGATGCGGCGTCCCCCAAGGGGATTTCCTTTGGGACACATCCCACCCTGCGTTCCCATGCGGCGCATGGGAACCAGATGAAAAATTTATTCGTGCAATAGTGGATAAATAATATAAAATAACAAATAAAACCAGCTTGTTGCGCTGCTTTTTGCCCCCCCTAAAAATGGTATTTTTTCCCTTTGCTTTTCCCCCAATCTTGGTATAAGGAATGAATCGTTCTTCATTTTCGGTCATTCCATTTCCCAATCATAATAACCGGCAGGTTCGTCTCGCCGGCTCATTTCTTCTGCGACAGAAGGCAGTGGTGAAAAAACAAAAAAATGCGGTCATAATGCTCTGTGTGCTGGCGTCCTTCCCGCTCTGCGGAGCTGCCTAGGCTGGTCAGAGCGCCCTTCAGCCTGTATATCATCTGTTGCTGTTGAATAAGCCGTCAGCGCCGCCGCCACCACCGCCATTTGTGTCTCATCTCAACGACACCGGCCTCAACTGGGGCGGCAGCTATCCATTGGGCAATAATCCCGACTGCACCGGCGAGACCATTGGCGCTCAAGACCGCTCCCATGGCCGGGATGTGACCCATAACGACAACTCCGATGGCCATGCCGGATTCAGCTTCACCAAGATTGCCAACAGCGGCGCGGAATTGCCCGCTTCCGCCACCCTGGGCAGCGGCCCTGGACAATGGGCCTGCACCCGCGACAATGTCACCGGCTTGATCTGGGAGGTCAAGACTTCCGATGGTGGTCTGCGCGACCAGAATGACTCCTACTATTGGTACAATACCGACCCCAGCACCAACGGCGGGGCTGATGGTTATGATAATTCCGGTAACACCTGCGAGGGCTATACCGTTGGGCAACCGGCCACCTACTGCAATACCCAGGCCTTCACGGCCAGGGTCAATGGCGCTGGTCTCTGTGGCCACACCGACTGGCGGATGCCGACCGTGAAAGAGCTGGAAGGAATTGTTTCCTTTGATCGGGTTGGTCCAGCTATTGATACGACCTATTTTCCCAACACTCCAGCGGGTTCGGTTGTCTGGTCTGGGTCTCCCGGTGCCGACTATTCGGGCTACGCGTGGTATGTCTACTTCAATTATGGCCATTCGAACGGCTATCATCGCAACGACAACTTTCAGGTGCGGTTAGTGCGTGGCGGACAGTGACCTTTTGCTTTTTTGACTTCTTGATATAAAGGTGGGGGCGGTATGAGCAACGGAATGAATTTGCCCATCTGGCGAGACTGTAATCGGTTGTTGCTTGAGATAGAACAGGCCGTGCGACAGTTTCCCCGCTACCATAAGTACGCGGTGGGGGCGGATATGCGGCGGCAGGCATTGTATATCTGCCGTCTGCTGGTGCGGGCCCTGGATGCCGAGGGAGATAAACGAGTATATCAGGTGCGGCAGATGCGCCTGGCCGTTGATGACCTGAAGATCATGATCCAGCTTGCCAAGGAAATAAAGGCATTCACGAGTTTTCAGCAGTTCCAGACGGTCTCGGAGCTGGTGGTTTTAATAGGCAACGAATAACGAATATCGAACCGCAGAATATCGAATAACGAATGTCGAAGTTTTAAGTCAGATGAATGGATGAAGGTCGGAGAAAAACTTCATCATTCGAAATTCGTCATTCGATATTCTGCGGTTCGCTGTATCTTCCGCGGTTCGCTGTAAACTTCGCGGTTCGCTGTAAAAAATAAGGGGAAATAAAATGTCACAGTCTGCCGAGTTCGATCTTGAAGATCGGTTGATTGATTTTGCAGTGCGTATCATTAAAATGGCTCCATCGTTACCCAAGAATACGATTGGAAGACATATTGCTGGGCAGCGTCTTCGTAGTGGCACCTCGCCAGCGCCAAATTATGGCGAAGCACAGAGTGCGGAATCTCGGGCCGATTTTATACATAAAATGAAGATTTCATTAAAGGAGTTAAGAGAAACACGAATATGGTTGCTTATGATTGTCAGGGCTGACTTGATAACCCCTGTGGCAAAGCTTGAGGCTTTGATTGATGAAAACAACCAGTTGATTTCAATTTTCGTGAAAAGTGTAAATACCGCTCAGCAAAATTGTAGGAAAGAGTGATCGAATATCGAACCGCAGAATATCGAATGTCGAATGTTGAAGTTTTAAGTCGGATGAATGGATGAATGTCGGAGAAAAACTTCATCATTCGAAATTCGAAATTCGATATTCTGCGGTTCGCTGTAAATTCAGTGTTCGTCCTGACTATCTTCTCGTCAGGCAACGGGTGGTTGGGAATCTGTGGGAGAAATTGATCGCCTTTGAAAAGCAATGGATCAAGGGAGATGATCGGCGGGGGTGGGTTTTGACATTGCTTCCAGAACCTCGCGAGCATTTGCGTAGTGTGCTGGCAAGTTATTGGGGGCATTTCAGTCATGCCTGTCATTATCGCCTTGCTCATCGGATTTTTACCCGATTTCCCTGGCTCACCTGCCTGTTTGAGTTGCGCAATGATCGTTTTGTTCCCCTCTGGCAGCCCAGCGAGGTCTCCAGCTATAAGAGTCAACAGCGGTATTTTCAACATTTTTTTGCCAAGGCGGAGATCAGAATACAGCGGGGTTGTCAGTTTGATAAGCTTCCCGCCGTTTCATCATTGCGTGTGGTATCGGAACCAGAGAAACGAGAAAACATGGAAAATGTCCGTTTTGCCGTCAGTAAAGTTATTGTCCGTCAACAGGGCTACCTGAAAGGCGGACTGCGTCGTCGTTGTGTCGAATCCTTCACCTTTCTTCCTTCATCCTCAACCGGAGTCTCGCTATGCGCCTCTTTTGTTCCCTGACATTTTGTTGCTGCCTGCTGGCATCCTCTCCCTCGGCCCAGGCACAAGGCTGCAACGCCGATATGCCTGCCTCAACCCCGGACAGCCAGTTGACGGACAATGGCAACACTATTACCGACACCAAAACCGGCTTGATGTGGAAGAAATGTATGGAGGGGGTTACTGGCAACAACTGCGAGAGCGGCTCTGCAACTGGCTTTACCTGGCAGACCGCCCTGCAACGACCGGGAGTCGTGAATACAAGCGGTGGCTTTGCCGGGCAAACCGACTGGCGCTTGCCAAATATCAAGGAACTGCGCTCCATCGTCGAAGAGAAATGCGTTGATCCGGCTATCAATTTGACCCGTTTCCCCAATACGCCATCTTTGGTTGTCTGGTCTGGGTCTCCCGATGCCAACTATTCGGGCGGCGCGTGGATTGTCAACTTCTATTATGGCATTTCGGACGTCTATTATCGCGACTACAACTATCAGGTGCGGTTAGTGCGCGGCGGACAGTGACCTTTTGCGTTTTTCTTGTTTGTCGTTGCGGCTGCCCGGCAGTGGCTTGCGAGCGGGGGAAGAGGAAGAGAAAAACGAACCGCAGAATATCGAATGACGAATAACGAATGTCGAATGTTAAAAGACAGTCCCTCTGGTTCCCATGCGCCGCATGGGAACCAGCAGGACTGATGCATGGTGTGGCCGAGTTAGGCGTTAAGCAAAAATAACTTGAACATCTTGCATCTCATCTTTGAGTCAGATTTGTTAGTTCCGGATCTTAGTTCCGGGGACAGTATATCTAATGCGGGCTAACACCCGCAACCAAAGTGGTCGGTGGCCAGTAGGTCGTTT
>DYDK01000175.1 GCA_020717935.1 Desulfocapsa sp. | reverse complement strand
CACTCACTGCGTATGTCCAGTTTTAAAACAAATTCAATGAAACAGAGGGTTCTAAGGCTATTGCTTATCCATGATTGACGAGGTCTGAATTTAGAAATAGTGGTAAAGAGTCTCAAAAAACTAAGTATCGCATCTCCACCCCATCAAGAACAGCTTACTTCAGCGACAACCGCACTCAATGAGGC
Organism: Desulfocapsa sp.; assembly: GCA_020717935.1. Taxonomy (GTDB): domain Bacteria; phylum Desulfobacterota; class Desulfobulbia; order Desulfobulbales; family Desulfocapsaceae; genus UBA2270. The sequence goes on along the minus strand of DYDK01000175.1, from coordinate 3,755 downwards.
AAAAAACGAAAGAGATAAACACCTCAAGGCCTATTACGCAGATATTGTTGGTATAGGCAAAACCCCGCAACAAGATGTCAATGCCGGATTGTCAGAAATTCAAAAACGCAACCTGTCAAACCGAGAAAAAATTGTAGCCACCATTTTACCAAATCATATAAATAGGTTGAGCAATAACAGCAGCTATGCTTCTTCCTTGTTACTGGCCGATTTCCAACGCAATTTTTCCTCTTTCACTGATTAGATACCCCCTCTGGCCATGTCAAAGAACAAAATAACAATTTTACTCATTATGTTGTGTATTTTCATCTCTCCATTGCAAGATGGAAACACTGCCGAAGATGACGGTTTAAGCTCATTAGAAGTCGTCGAGGCTCCCAAGCAAACCAAATCGGATGCCAAGCAAAAGGGTTTGTATGAACCACAAAACAAGGCGCAGGCGCTGATGAAAACAGGAGAAACGCCTTTTCACAAACAATTAGGGGGTGATGACGGGGAGGGGCAGGGGGGAAGCCAGATAAAACAACTGCAAGTGACTTCTGAAAATACCGTAGACGGTTCGATTACCGCCAAAGGGAAATCCGAAGTTTCAGTTGGCAAGACAACTCTTGGCGAACCCAACACAGAACCTGTTTCACCACCTGTTAACCCCTTACCACCACCTATTCCCCTACCTCCTCCAAGCCCACCAGATACTTGCGGTATAAACGATACAGGCTTATCTTGTGACGATGGAAAATATTGTACAGATCACGATGCTTGCAAAAAAGGTAGTTGTGCAGGAGAAGAAATTAAAGATAAAGATCGAGGTACAGTTGAAATTTCAGTCAACTTTGGACCGATTTTAAATGGCATAGAAAAATTTGGAAGCATAATGGGAGTTATTAAAAAAATTGATGTTTCTTATTCTGGCTCTGGTCATCAAAAAGACATTTGTTGCGAGAAAAAACATAAAAAAGATACGCCAGTTAAGGAAATAGAATCGGGTTTTAATGCAACACTGGGGTCTGAAAAGATATTCATCCCTACATTGTCTTTTGATATCAGAGCTGTTCAAATTGGCGTTTATGTAGGATTAGATGTGAGCACGGATGCTAAGTTAACAGGTGAAAACAATCTTTGCGAAGATAAACAATGCTGGGGAGGATCTATAGGAGCAAATGGTGGTGCTGAAGCTGGCGTGGCTGCCCAAGATAGTGCAAAAATAATATCAGTTTCTGGTTCTATGGTGAGTTCACTTCGTGTAGAAGGAAATGTAAAATGTCGTGAGATTGGATATGAATTGAGTCATGATGGCCTGAAGGGGCAAATTTCTGCCGAGCTCTTTGATGGGTTTTTCGTGGCCACCTATCAAAAAGAACTTATAAAACCAGGCGACATCACTAAAGGCAGTATGCCTTTACCTCTATGATAAAGGAGCTCGTTGAAATGAAAAAACATTCATTTTTCATGCAAATAACTAAATTTATAAAATTTATTCTCCCCTTGACTATCATCATTTTCCCTTGCGATGGTTATACAAAGACTGACTTCCCTACAGGTAAGGCCGAACCTGGCAAATTTACGGTGGAATATGTATATAATTTTATTTCAACAACATACACGCCTGAGGCACAATTTAAGAGCATATCCAAAGAAGAAGCCAGTTATTCAAGTCCAGAAGAAGCATTTATTGCTCAGTTTTCAGCCATGATTAACGAGGATTACGCATGGTGGCTTAGTAGTTGGAATTCTCTCTCACAAGATGAAATTTTAGATAGGGATAAAAAACAAAATCGTACTGCAGAAAGCTGGACTAAAATATGGAAGAAAGCCATGAGTGGTCAAACAATCAAACTAATAAAAAAGATTGAAACAGGCCCTTTCGTTTTCATTAATTATAAAATGTTAGATCACACTGGCAAGGAAACATTCAATTCATTATATGTTTGTAAGAACGATGCAGGTAAATGGTTAGCAACCCAAGAGCTTGCTTCCGATCTTATGTTTCATCATTTTTTAGAAGGGAAATCAAAAGTAGTGATAAATGTTCGTTAACATTTTACTTGAAACAGAGTTCTCTCATTTTCTCAACACACCATCATTCCGCTTAAGAAACCCTTCTCTGTCTGAGCATCTCAAACATGATCACCCCCCGCCGCCACCGAGATGTTCAGGGAATCCAGCGCCCCTTCCATGGGAATGGAGATCAGCACATCGCATTGCTGTCGCACCAGAGGGCGAATGCCCTGGCCTTCACTGCCAACCACCACACAGCCCTCTGTTCAATCGGCGCTGATCTGACACAAGTTGGGTTATAGCTATTTATTTACAACGGCTGAGAATCAGTACGGGGTTTTCTGTTCCATCTCCAACCAGAGCCTCATCCCGCTTCGGGCCTCTTGAGCCATAATCTGCTGCATCGGCAAGCTCCTCTGACCAGCATCTCTGGTCAATTCAGTAAAGATAGCGGCATCGGCAAAACCAATAGCGGCGGCATCTTGCTGATCAGCGCCATAAACAATCCGGGCCAGCTTTGCCCAGTAGGCTGCCGCAAGGCACATGGGGCAGGGCTCGCAGTTGACAAAGAGCTCACAGCCGCTCAAGTCAAACGATTGCAGGGCGGTACAGGCGGCACGGATACAGACTATTTCTGCATGGGCCGTAGGGTCATTGAGACTCGTGACCCGATTCCATCCCCGGGCAATAATATCCCCATCACGGGTAATAATAGCCCCAAAAGGGCCGCCCTCGCCAGCCAGCATCTTCTCTCGTGCCAGAGCGATGACCTCGGTCATCAATTCTTGGTTGGTCATTTTTTCCAAGTCCTTTTATTGCTATTTACTGGATTGATATTAGTATGCTCTTGGAGTTCTTTTTCCCTGAATTATGATCAGTCCGAAATTCTATTACCCTGTATAAGGAGACCCAACAATGAAAAAAGAAATGGAAAAGGCCTTTAATAAACAGGTGAACGCCGAGCTTTATTCCAGCTATCTCTATCTCTCCATGGAGTCCTATTTCCAGTCTGTCAGCCTCACCGGCTTTTCGGCCTGGATGTGCGCCCAGGTTCAGGAAGAGATGTTTCACGGGATTAAGATGTATGATTATGTCCACGAGCGCGGCGGCAAGGCCAAACTTGAGGCCATTGCCAAACCAGAAGAAAAATGGGAGACGCCTCTGGCCGCATTTGAGCACATCCTTGCCCATGAACAACATGTCACCGCCCTGATTAACAACCTCATTGATGTGGCTCTTGATGTCCGCGACCACGCCGCCAAGGCCTTCCTGGACTGGTTTATCACCGAACAGGTTGAAGAAGAGGCCACCGTCGGACAGATTGTTGACCGACTTCGTCTCATTGGCAGTGACTCCAGCGGCCTCTTTCTTCTTGATACTGAGCTTGGCAAGCGGATCTTTGTCATGCCGATTAAATAAGGGACTCGGAAAATACTGATATGCCATCTTGCATTCCTGCTTCAGGCTATCTTTGACTATGTCTCAATCACAGAATCCTCGACGAAACAGAATTATGCCTGCGGTTTAGGAGTCTCACTGTGCTCGCTTACCTGTTCAATCGACATAGCCAAATATAACCCAAATCAGGGAGCAATTCAGGGACATCAGGATTATCCGAGCCCCTTAAGTGACTGCAGAATTTAGGTGTCAGGTTCTGTAGCGCGTGAAATGCGCCCCCCTTGATTTTTTCATCTGTCAATGATGAGCCTCTTGCAAAATGATCTTTTCGCCCAATCTCTTCGTTATGCTCAAAATTT
>DYDK01000174.1 GCA_020717935.1 Desulfocapsa sp. | reverse complement strand
CCGGTCACATCATCCGCAGTATTGGATGGCGTGCCGTTATTGTGCTTGTAGGTGGCAAGAGGTTGACCGTTGGCATCTTTCTCTGTCTCATACACCATGCCGTTGCCCATGTCCCATTTATACAGGGTGGAACTGGCAACATGGCCGGTGGTATTGGCGGTAAAGGTGACAGCCGTACCCGCAACAGCAGCATTCAGCGCCGGTGGTGCAAGCGCAGGGGCTGTGATTACTGCAGCGCCGGGGACACCGATGCCATTCAGGTAATCCACCCAGGCAGTTCGACCAGCGTAGGTACCGCCCTTAACACCAGTGATCGGGTCAGCGACATAGAGCGCACTGGCAAAGCCCAGTTGAGCGGCATTGCTGGAACCACTGCCAATGCGGATCACTTTCCCTCCGGAGGCAGTCAATACTAGATTACTGCTCCCGCCATTAGTCACTGTAAAACCGTATGAACCGTCAGTCAATTTGCCATTTGCCCTGCTCGCACCATTCATGGCGGAAATCAGGGTAGCCACATCTGTAACTGTAGTGCTTGATGTGGGGTTCTGCAGGGTATAGGTCACAGCCGTAGAATCATCCGCACCATCATCCTTGACCTGAACTTTCAACATCCAGCCCAAGGCATCTGAGCCATTAGCGGCAGCAGACGGAAAAGTGATAGCCGAACCGGTAATAACACCATCAGTATCCCATGCTGTGTTGGGTTTCATGAAGGTGGTTTCGTAGAGATACTCACTGCGATCTGGGGATCTCAAACTGCTCTGCCCAGAAGTAAGATTAACAGCAACAGATCTTTGTTCTTTTTTGAGCATAACTGCAGGATGATACGATGATGCCTGGGTTCCACTATTGACCATGGTAAAAGGCACGACCTGGGATGTATCCGCTGCAAAGGTCATATTCAGGTCTCTGGGTTTGGCTTCGTATGTGCCGTTATAAAATCCAGCATTTGGCGCATGACAGTCCTTGCAACCCCCGGCGCCCCAGGCTCGTTCCGCCCTGGATGTACCATGATCAACATTGAAAGTTACGCCCATGAAGACGAGCTTTGGCTGAATAGCCGGGCCCGTGGTGCCCAGCAGACCATCAAGGGCCCCTGACAAGGCTGTTTGACGAGCAGTGATCTCAGACGACGCTATTACTCCGTCCTCATCGTCGGTTATACTCTTCCAACCATTGGCATTGTTCACGGTATGAATATGACTTGTCATCAATGGATCCATGCCGCCAATCCGACCGTCATTGTTAGCGTCACGGTTTACATCGTTCTTGTCAACCCAGAACATGGTGATCGCTGAATTCGCCTTGATCAGCTTTCCCTGATACCAGATGGTGAGCAGGTTGTCGTACATGTCCCGTTCGGTCCATTGGTTCTCATGATCGGTCATCCGACCCTCATGATCCTTGCCCGTGGCATCAATGATAGCGCTGCCAGAATAATGTTCCAGCTTACGGATATGACAAGCGCCGCATTCCATGATGTCCAGATGGCTGGCATCAGCCACACCACTGGTGTTATTCTTGCTTTGAACCCTGGTCTGGCTCAGACCGGCGGCTGCATGGGCGGCTGCCGGATCCGGGGCACCTGGATGTTTCTTGGGGTCTCCAGTCGTATGGCAGCCAACACAACTCAAGCCAGCAACATCCTTGGCGTTCCATACCTGTTCAAAGTTACTGGGCCCTTTGGAAGGATCACACTGCCCGAGTTTGCTGGAATCAGTACCGGTCAAATTAACCGGAACACCGCTTGAATCAACAAGACCGTCAGGGACGGCTACGCCGGTAGTGTTGTTCACGAGATCATCGCCAGTTGCATAGGAGGCGCCACTGGTACCGGTAGTCGCATCCACACCGGACGCACCTGCAGGCTGAACATCAGCAACATAGACTGCATTCCCCTTGTTTTCATGGCAATCTATACACTCAACGGCCCCAGAATGGACATCCCAGTTCGTGTTTTCAGTCCAGTGGTCACCGCGCTTTTTAAAGTCAACTACGACGCGCCTTCCCACATCGCCAATACCAAAACCAGTTCCCATATGGCAAAAGGCACAGTTGGTAGAGGGCGGCTGCTTTTTGATATTGTCGGCAAAGGCGGTGGTCAGTTTCAATACGCCAGAGCCATTATCAACAACCTTGCCATCAGGATTGGTTGTTGCGTTATACACATCATAAGTGCCAACGGTGGTACCATATCCAGCAGCAGGCTGTCCTGCTACTGGCTGTGAGCCATCTGGCCAAGTCATGGCATTGGTAGTGGCTATGCCCGCGCCAACAGCGCGGGCGGTATCATGCTTGGCTTTCCGAATCACACTTGTTCGCCCTTCTCCGTCATACCCTTTCAGATGGCACATCATACAGTCCATCTCGGCGACACCGGTCTTTGAATAATCATTGTAGATCGCTTCTGTTCTGTCGTTGTCTCCATCCACATCATAAACATCTATGAAATAGTTGAAGGTTGTAACATTACTACCGGTAATGGATGCCCCGCCATTGACAGGGCTGGTCGCGATATTCCGCAGCGAAACTCTGTTATTCATGTTGGGAACTGTCCAGGGCACATATTCCATTGCGCCACCACCAACATGACACTCGCCGCAGTCTTGCATCATGCTTGCCACAGTCAAATCCGCTTTCTGTTTAAAAGCAGTTTCAGTTGCATAATCAAATGGCAACCAGTTGTTGGAATTAATTTCCGCGAATTTACCCATAGCCGAACTATAGCTTGACATTCCGTTGCTCCCTCCAAACATTCTCGCTGACTGGCGAGCCGAAGGAGGACACCATTTTCCTACATGGCCGGTACTTTGAACCCAGTTTTTACCCATGGAGGTATCGTTTGTTTTTTCAAGCATTTTCGAATCAGGGTTATAGGGGTTAAAACCAGAGATGGCATTCGCCCCCAACTGGGCGTGAGTCGCATGTTGCTCGATGGTCGCATAGTTATGACAGGTGCCGCATGTCTGTTTCACACTGTAGGCCGCTGTCCCGCCGACGGGAATAGGAGTGCCGACCGCATCTTTCAAGACAATGTTATTGTGCTGAGTGGTAAGCACGGCCTGGGCCGTACCTGCCAGGCCAAAGGCCAGGCCCACCGAACAGAACATGCCAAGAGCCAACTTTGTGTTCATTGTTTTTTTCATATTCACTCCCTCTTTATTCTAATTAGCTTAAAATCAAAAACATTAGCCAGATGATGCTGTGTTCCGACTGTCTTCCGAACTAAAATTTGGGGGAGGTTCAAGAGCAAATCGAAACATACAAACCGACAAACCATACGACTACTCTATGTCACACATAGAGTATTTCTATGATCAGCATTGGTGCAAAAAGAATGCCAAGTCGTAACTGCTTGCACATAGCATAAAAAAGCTGAAAAGTATTCCCGGCTCAAAAAGCTGCAAACTCCGTCGATTCCTTCCAAATACCCAACCATCCACCCGTTTGACAAGGGAGAACAGTGAGGATCTGTCCGGTGACGCTTTGTTCAAAAGTGTTGCTCAGAAGAGGAATTTAACGCAAGAGGGTGAGGGATTTAACCCGATACAGGGGATTTGACGCAACAAAAGCGGGTCGACAGAAGAAAAAATTACGAATTACGAATTACGATTTGTAATTCGTTCCCATACGCCGCATAGGAATGCAGTGCGGAATGCGGCGCATGGGAACCAGAAAACCTGCTAAAATACCAGCGTTCGCCTGGCCTCTTTCCTTACGCAGGAAGTACTCTTGGGGTATAAGCGATTGCGCATCCACCACAACAGGCCGCAATGGTGGATGCGCTGGCGCTTACCCACCCTACCAGTCGTTCCCATGCGCCGCATGGGAACGAGACGATTTGCCCCCAAACAAGAAGAGCCGGATCAACGTGTGTTGATCCGGCTCTTCTTGGTAAAACATGCCGGCCCTTCTGTTACCGGAAGGGGCCGGGTTGATGATGA
>DYDK01000173.1 GCA_020717935.1 Desulfocapsa sp. | reverse complement strand
TTTCAAGATGAGACTAACTAACTCCTTTCTGCCGTTACTTATAAGGGAAGGCGCATTAGCGTTGTATCAACTTGAAAGCGAATTGGAATGAGATGCGGCACATGGAAAACAGGCAATATTCATCATTTTTTTCTGACCAGAGCAAAAAAAATATTGTCCTCTGTCACACTCCTCTTCCGTAATCATCATCAAATCGAACGATGTCGTCTTCACCAAGGTAGCTTCCATTCTGCACCTCAATCAGCTCCAGTTCAATCACTCCTGGATTCTCCAGACGATGGACGATACCGGCAGGGATATAAGCGGACTGATTTTCATGGAGCAAGAAAACATCCTCGCCATTGGTGATTCGTGCCGTTCCGGTAACAATAACCCAGTGTTCATGGCGATGGTGGTGCATCTGAAGAGAGAGTTTTTTTTCTGGATAAACTGTTATTCGCTTAATTTGATAACGAGATTGTTGCTCCAGAACGGTATAACTTCCCCATGGACGAAAAACAGTGCGGTGAAACCTGAATTCATCTCGTTGTTTATTCTTGAGCCGTGCCACCACTTTTTTCACATCCTGGGAGCGGGACAGCGGCGCCACCAGAACAGCATCGGCGGTCTCAACCACCAGCGTATCTTCAAGGCCAACGGTGGCCACTAATTTGCTTTCAGAGCGAATCAGGCAGTTATGACTGTCCTCGAGAATCACATCCCCGACCCTGACATTGCCATATTCATCTTTGCCTGAGATTTCCCACAAGGCCTGCCAGGAACCAATATCACTCCAGTCGAGATGGGCCGCCACCACGGCCACCTTGTCAGTTTTTTCCATCAGGGCATAATCAATGGAATCGCTGGGAGATGCGGCCATAGCGGCGCTGTCCAAGCGGAAAAAGAGGCCGTCGCGAGTGCCTTGGGCAACGGAATTTCGCATGACTGTCAGCATCTCCGGTGCATGAATGGCCATTTCCTGCCGGAATGTGGCGATGGAAAAGGCAAACATCCCGCTATTCCAGAAATAATTGCCTGTTTCAAGATAGGCCATGGCCGTGGTCAGGTCGGGCTTTTCCTTAAACGAGCGAACCGAGTTGCCTTCACCCCGCTCAATATAGCCATATCCGGTTTCCGGGCCCTGAGGTTCAATACCAAAGGTGACAATGGCCCCATCAACCGCCAATGCCACTGCCTTTTGCACCGCCTCAGCAAAGGCTTCCTGCCGTAAGATCAAATGATCGGCAGGTAAAACCAGAAGAATGGTTTTATCGTCATCACTCAAGGCGCAAAACTCGACGGCCGCACACACGGCTGGTGCGGTGTCGCGGCCAATGGGCTCAAGGATAATTGAATATTCAGGAACCATCCCTAAGGAATCAATCTGGCTGCGGGTAATGAAGCGATGCTCTTCTCCAACCACCACCACCGGCGGTAATACCTCCGATAATTGACAGACTCGCAATACTGTGCTTTGCAAGAGGGAGCTTGCGTCAACTAACTGTAAAAGCTGTTTGGGAAAAAGCTCCCGTGATAAAGGCCACAGCCGGGAACCGGCGCCGCCGGCCAAGATGACCGGTTGGATTTTAGTCATGATTTTTTCTCTTTAAAAAGGGTTTGGCATTTCTTGGCAAGCATCTTCGTTGGTCTGTCATCCTGACATCTTATCTCATGATGTACCTCACAAGTCTTTACATGAAGAGATGAGTGGATTTTGTTACCGATTCAATCGTCGTTTTCTGGAATATGAGTTGCCAATGCGTTTACTGCTGAATACCTGCGTGGTTCAAGATCCAGTATAACTGAAAATAGGGCAGAGCCATAAAAAAATAAACTATTATCACTACTTCCTTGTATTCGCTTACATCATGCGATAGAATAGAACAGATATTTGAATCCAATTCAGACAATTCTTCAAATTTTATATTCCATCCAATTCATTTTGTCGATCAATGAGGGGAAGAGGCTATGCCAGTATATGTATGGAAAGGTGTAAATTCACAAGGCGTGAAGCGAAATGGTGAGCTTGAGTCTCCTGACCAAGCTGCGGCCCTAGCCCATGTTAAACGTCTTCGTGTTCAAGATATTGTTATTAAAGAAAAACCAAAAGACCTCTTTGAGAATATTTCTTTTTTCAAACCCAAAGTCACGGGTAAAGATCTTATTATTTTCACGAGACAACTCTCCACCATGATTGATGCGGGATTACCCTTGATTCAAAGTCTTGAGATCCTCGCAAAACAACAGGACAATCCAACATTCAAGACCGTTCTCACCGCCATCAAAAGGGATGTAGAAACCGGTACGACAATCGCCGATGCCATGAGAAAACATCCCCAGGTTTTTGACAACCTGTTTTCCAACATGATTGAGGCAGGTGAGACCGGAGGTATCCTTGACACTATCCTGGGCCGTCTTGCCGCATTCAAGGAAAAATCCATGGCCCTGACCAAAAAAATCAAGGGGGCCATGACCTATCCAACCATCTGCCTGGCTATTTCCCTTCTTATTCTGGGCGTTATCCTCATCTTTGTCATCCCTGTTTTTGAAGAAATGTTCACCAGTATGGGGGCAGCCTTACCGCTTCCCACACAAATAGTCGTCAATCTCAGTAAATTTGTTAAATCTAACTTCCTCTTTATGATCATGGGCATTTTTGCTGTTGTTTTTATTTGGAAGAAAATTTATCATACAGAAAAGGGACGCTACCGAATTGACGCCCTTCTCTTACGAGCACCCATTATTGGCCCTTTAATAAGGAAAGTGGCCGTTGCCAAATTCACCAGAACGCTGAGCACCATGCTCCAAAGTGGCGTACCCATTCTTGATGCCCTCCAAGTAGTTGCCAGGACTGCGGGCAATAAGGTTATTGAGGGTGCGGTTATTCGGGTGGCAGCCAGTATCAGTGAGGGACGCCCCATCGCCGAACCCTTGGAGGAAAGTGGGGTTTTTCCGAATATGGTAGTGCAAATGATCAATGTTGGTGAGTCCGTCGGCGCCTTGGACACCATGCTCGGTAAAATTGCAGATTTTTACGACGAAGAGGTTGACCAGGCCGTAAGTAACCTGACGGCCATGATTGAGCCGTTCATGATGGTTTTTCTCGGGGGTATGATTGGCGGTATCGTTGTGGCCATGTACCTGCCCATTTTTTCTATGGCATCAGTGGTTGGTGGCTAAAAACACCAGGCAAGCCATAAGCAGGGGTATATTGTCCAATAAATGATTGGATAATATGCTGAAGTTCTCCTCTCAACGAAGGGGCCGTAGCTCGATAGGATTTCAACCAATACTCGTTCCTCATAACCACAAAGAATAAAAATTTCCGCAACCCTTTTTATTTATTTCCTCAAATGGAGCCAGAGCATGACCCTGACCAAAGCAGAACTCGTCCAGCAAGTTTACAAAACCCATCCATTCCTCAGTAAACCGCAAGCCGTTGATGCCGTCGATGCTTTTCTTCGTATTTCAAAAAACACCCTTATTCAGGGAACGGATCTTCTTCTTAGCGGCTTTGGAAAATTTAATGTCAAGGATAAAAAAACTCGACGGGGGAGAAATCCCCAAACTGGAGACGCATTGACCCTTGATGCTCGCCGGGTTATCACCTTCAAACCCTCTGGAATTCTTCGCGATAAGATCAATATCCCGTGACAGATATTTGTTCTCAATATCGTAAACAAAAAGAATCCCGGAAGGAAATTGGTAAATAATGTATTCGGCCCTGCCCCTATTTTCAGTTAAGGCGAACGGTAGAATATAACAAGTTAATGTTGAGCAAAACAGGCTAAAATTTTCAGTAGGTTAAAGGCTGTTTTTGAAGCATTTAATCGTGCCGTTCGCCTAAGTGGTTAATTTTCCGACAAGACCAAGAAAATGTCCCTAACAAGAAGGTCTCGTAATGAAAATACCAAAAAAACTCTCTTATAGGATGAGCCTCTTGCAAAATGAAGATTTTCGTTCAAAATCGAGGCATGCGAAAAATT
>DYDK01000172.1 GCA_020717935.1 Desulfocapsa sp. | reverse complement strand
AACTCAAGGGGAAAACATTGGAAATAGCGAATCAGAAGAAGAAGGTTCTCCAACGATTTCACTCCTTGACGCCACATGGGAAAAAAGGGAAAAAAGGGGTCAGAATTATTTTTTATCGCACAGAAAACAATTCTGCCCCCTTTTCATGAGAGTGAGACAAATACCATCCACGGCATCATAGATCGCACTGGAACCACGCTTGTGCTTCAATGTCTTCTCGATCAGTGACAAGGCATTGTGCTTTCTGAGAAATTGGGCAACCGGAATGAGCCCTGCCTGGGTGGTTAACTCCCGAGCACCTTTCTCTATATGTAGTTTTTGAGGCGTTACACGAGCCGATCTTTTTGCGTGCCCAGACCTTTTTATCATTCATCGAAACAGTGACTCCCTTCAGTTAATATAAACAGCTCATCTTTTTGTTTTTATTAACATTTTTTTTAGGAGTTTGTCATGTGATTGCAGAATTTAGGATAGAATGTTTGCCTGCTGTTTTCATAAGATGGATAAGGGTATAAAAATATTGTTTTTTAGGTTTCAAGCCCCTTGCTGATGTCGTTCCCGATGGGCAATGGCAATCTTCTCCACTAGCTCCCCCAGCTCAATAGGCTTCAGGCAATAATCACCGGCTCCACACTCTAAACCGTGCAGTCCGGCCTGCATTGAGGCATGTCCGGTCAACATGATCACCGGGAGCGTCGGCCACTTGCCCTTGATCTCGCGCAGAAAATCCATGCCGTCCCGGTCAGGAAGCATGACATCCAGCACCACGATATCGGGCCATCCTGATTCAATAACAATCAAACCAGCGGCGCAGGTCAGTGCGGTTCGAGCGGAATACCCCCGGCGAATCAGGCGCTTGCAGGTCGTTTCTACAAAATCGGACTCATCATCAATGAGCAATATCTTTAATTCCTCAGTCATTTTCTCCCTCCATCTCCACCGCTTTTGAGTTCTCTAATATTGTCCGTAAATCAGCCATTATCTTCTTTCGATACTGGGCAATCATGCCCGCATCACCCATGACCATGTCGATCTGACGGGTGTGGATAATCAGATAGCCAAGGATTTTCAGTCGTTCCAGCAAAAATGGGCCGGCTTTTTTCTCAATTCTGGCGCTCATGGCATCTGCCTTCTGCTCCACCCGGAAACCGAATTCATTCAGAATATCACTAATCAACCCAATACGCAGCAGACGACGATTCTCATCGGCGGCCCCCCCCTTAAATTGAAAGTTGACATAATTTTCCGTAAGAAACTCCCCGAGATTTGCCTCAACCAAGGCGAAATGATAGCCAAGGCGGACACTCAGATTGCAGAAATTTCTGGAGATGAGAAAGTAATTTTTTGCCACCAAAGATGAATGCACCGCCGGATCAAGGTTGGGATTTCTTGTGGACTGAAAGATAATGGACCCAAACCCGCGAAGGCTGACAGGTGGCGGTCCAGCCCAGGGGAAGGCGGTCATGCCCTGCCAGATAGCCAGCATCGGTACGGAAACGATATGGCCGAGATCGACAAATCGACTTTCCGGGTCAAAATCCGAACGAAAGCCATCGTCGAGATCAATCACCCACCACTGGGAAGGGGCATCCACCACCAGTTGTTTGGCAGCCTTGTCATCAAAGCCGTAGCGTTCTCCAAACCTGAACATCTCGACTACGGCCTTCTCATGACAGAATCGGGTAAGGTCATGGAGGGTCTGACAGGAAGCCGGCTTGAAAAAAGGCGAGTCGGGGTCGGTCAAGGTCAGGGGGGTGATATATTCCATGGCCGCCACCAGAGTATTATACACCGGACTGCCAACCATGAGATTCGGTTTCGGGGGAGCCAGGGTCAACAGCGATTCGACCTGACCGCCATAGACCTTCGCAGCCGTGGCATCCACCGTAATCAGGCTATGATTTTCAAGGGTTTTCAGGGCCTGTTTCATCCCGAAAATTGCGGGTATGCCAAACTCACGGGCGACGGTGGCAAGGTGAGCGGCCACCTGGCCGGTTTCGCTGACCACCGCCACTGCCCGGTCTAACAGACTGGCCCAGTCCGGATAGGGGGTTTCCACAACCAGCACCGCCCCTTTGGGAAAACGCAAGAGATCGAGACTGGATCGTACCGTAAAGACCGGGCCACAGGCAACCCCACGGCTGGCACAAACTCCACCGACCAGCAGTAGAGTGGGCAGATCCTGGAGTTTGCTATCCTGCCAGCTCTCTTCACCGGGTATCAATGCCTCATGCACAGCAGTGACTCCCAGTGGACGACTTTGCAGGATATACAAAAGGCCTGCCTGATCAATCGACCACTCCACATCCTGAGGAGTGCCGAAATGTTCTTCCAGGCGCACGCCAACCTCAGCAAGTTCCGCAGCCTGGACGGCTGTAAGAATCGGCGCCGCATTGACATCACTATCCGCCTGCCCCGCTCCAGAGTGGAAATCGAGAATAGCATAGGGGGCTGTCCGGCCGACCCTGAACTGCTCCGTTGCAGCACTGCCATCCACCACATTGCTGGCAAGTCCCGGCGCCGCCTGAATCATGACAAACTTGCTGTGCGGGTCATCTGGAGCCCGGGTGTACATCACCCCACTTATAACGGCATCGACCATGCGCAGACAGCCGACACACATATGCACATCTTGATGGCGGAACCCCCACTGCTGCCGATACACAATGGCCTGGCTCTTGAACTTGCTGGCCACGATCTCTTTGTAGGCCTGGCCAACAAATTCACGACTGACATTGAGCTGAGTCCGGTACTGACCGGCAAAGGAGACATTGCTGCTGTCTTCACCAATCGCACTTGAACGAAGGGCCACCAGCAGTTCGATATCCAGGTCAGTGACAAGCTGCTGATGATGAGCCAAAATTTCCTCTTCCAGTTCTTTTGGCAGAGGGGCATTGGCAATCAGCCCCTGAATACCGGCGCTGACGGTATAAAGCTCTTCCAGATTGTCAAAATCAAGGCCTTTTAAACGACGATTAATCTCCACCTGCAGATCGTTGGCCTCTATAAAATTCAAGGAGGCAAGGGCTGTTATGGCGAAACCATCCGGGGTGCGCAGGCCCACCCGATTTCTAACCTCACCGAGATTGGCCATCTTTTCACCCACCTGATCCACCATGCCGGCGTCAATCTCCGCCATGGGTAAAATGGCAGTCCCCGAGGTAGACACAGGCCGACTGGCAATAACCTGTTCAAGCTGCCTGGTAATCTCTCTGAATGGCTGATCCAGCCCTTCATATCTGCCGTCGGCCAGTCTGTTCAAGTGCCGGATCATCTTGAAGATATTCACCGATAGCGCGGTGCAATTCCCGCGAATAAAGGCCATACCAAAGGAATGACCGTTATTCAGAACTTGCTCCATCTCCGCCATCAATTCCAGGGCGTTATTATTAGCGGTCAGCAGGGAACGAAACTCTTTGTAATGAGAACGAAATGCGGCCTGTAATTCCGCTGGTTTCAGCCTGGGTTTACTACGGAAGAAAGAGGTGAGATAATCAAAAAGAGAGGTCATGGGAGGTTTCTTTCATGCTGGGCAGGCTTGCCAAGTCAGACTGAATGCGTCTTTATTGTGCTTACAGCAACATCTACCAGATACCATAGCAAAAGACCGTTATAAAGTGAAGAATCAATCTGATAAAAAAAAACCGCTTATTCCAGGCAGTAACCAGTCCGGAATAAGCGGTCAGTGAATCGCTGAAGGCAAACTACTGCCTGTTAATGCTCAAGCTTGAGCCCCCAGCCTTCAAACATGAAGAGGATGGAGAAGCCAAACCACAAGGTATAGATGACATAACCGACCAAAGACACAATAACCAACACCGCCTTATCTTTAATAGACTGGGCCTCAATCCCGTAATAATTATAGGATGGTTCTACAGTCTTGGTTCGCACCTGATAGAGAACTTTTGACTCTGCAAATTTTTCTTGCTTTGTCAGGCTTTTCTCCATGGACTTCAAGATATTATACCAATCATACATCGCCT
>DYDK01000171.1 GCA_020717935.1 Desulfocapsa sp. | reverse complement strand
ATGAAACAGGATGCTTGCCATACCCCCTGTGTCAAGTGTGGATCAAGATCAGCTGATAAGGGGGGCTTATGACGGCGGAACAATGTGACAACGAAGAATGAATCAAGCGAGTGCCTTGTCGGCTTTGCTGTGCGGATTCTCGTCGTGCTTGCTCGTACTGTTTCGTCACCGCTCGTATGTTTTCTCATTTACGATTTGATTGAGAAATGGAATTACTTTCTTTGTTTCCAGTAATCCGGATGGCGATGAAGATTCATGATGGCAATGATAAGTATTTTTTCCTGATCTTCAGAATACAGAACTCCATACGGGAATCGCTTTACCAAAGATCTTCTGAGATTGCCTTCAAGTATTGCCCAGGCAGAAGGAAATGCGACCGATCTCTGTATTGTCGCATGTACCTCTAAAGCCGCTGTAAGAAAATAACATGGCCATCTTCGTGCACGGAGCGGCATAAGGAGCCGTAACGAAATCGATATAAATGGCCATGTTATTTCGTAACGGCTCCTAAAGCGAAATCATATCCAAGGCCTGGTTCAAGAGATTCGTAGTAATCTATTGCTTTATTGAACTCTTCTTCAGCATCAGGGTGAAAGGAATAACTCATTGTTCAAACCTTTTCCATATTTTCTCAAATACCATCGGTCCTGATACAGCTTCCACTTCTCCGGCTCGTATTTCAGATACTCGTTGTTTCGCAACAGCAATCCAATTTTTGTCAATTTCAGATTCAGGTTGATTGAGGCTTCTGAGTAATGTGTCAACAATAAAAGCACGATCTTCCACAGGGAGTAATACTGCCTCATCAATCAGTTTTTTGGTATTCATATTGTCGCCTGTTCTGTATTGAAGGAACTCAATGTCATTGACTTATAACTTGTCTTCTTTAACTCCTGCAATCCAATGTCATTAACTTAGGAGGCTATTCAAAATAACCTGAACACCTTGCATCTCGTCTTCGGGTCGTATTTGGCCGATTCTCAATCACAAAATCCTCGACATAACACAATTATGCCTGCGGTTTTGTTCAATCGTCCCGACCAAATCCAACCCAAATCCGAGCGCAATTTTGTCCAGTTTATTTTGAGTAGCCTCCTTAAGCAGGGTTCTGGTTCCCATGCGCCGCATGGGAACCCATTCCGGTCTGCGTTGCAGACCGTGTTTGTCCTACGCAAGACAGGAGTGCGACTGGATGCGGCGTGTCCCCCAAGGGGATTTCCTTCGGGGCACATCCATACTGCATTCCCATGCGGCGCATGGGAATGAGATAAACCCTAATTTCAACGGAGCATTAATCGCTATTCTACTTGTTTTTTTTATTTTTTCAAATCGTTTTCGCACCTTTTCATCGTGTGTATGAATGAATATTCATTTCTCATTTCAAGTTGGACAACGCTGAAAAGCTCAGTCCCCTCCCCCCTTATTTCATAGAAACTTTTATGAACCGTAGAATGTCGAATGTCGAATATCGAATATCGAAGTGAAAACTTCATCATTCTGCGGTTCCTTGTTCGATATTCGATATTTTTCTCGTTTTTCTCGTTCCCATGCGGCGCATGGGAACCAGGTAAACCAGGCAATTTTTCCAGTTCTCTTCCAATTGGCCACATAGTGGGTCGTGAAAATGCGCCGGGGTGAGGGGACAGGATGATTTTTCGCGGCTGTTGTGGGTGAGGGGACAGGATGATTTTTCGCGGCTGTTGTGGGTGAGGGGACTGAATTTTTTTTCGCGGCTGTTGGCGAAAAATCATTCAGTCCCCGGTTTGCTGGGTAATGCGGTAATGCGGTAATGCGAAACTCCAAACTCCAGCCCTTCAGAAGAGTCTCTCTTTCGTGAAAACAAAAAAAGCAGTCGGTATCATGGATACCGACTGCTCAACATTTCCCTGTTTCCAGGGATACGCACTACTTGATATGGCAGGTCAGACAGATTTGAGAATTCGTTTGATCGCCGACCAGGAAATACCTGGTGCCAACAGTAAATGTGTTATGAACATCATGGCAGGAACCACAAGTCATAAGTTGAACGCCAGCAATCCGTTGCTCCAGCAGATTAGCGATGGTTCTGGTGGGGAAGGCCCACAATGGTGTTGCGGTTCCGCGAATCTCCTTATCCGAACCGTCAGTATTGCCGGTAATGATTGAAACATCGGTCATGCTCGAGCCAGCGTTACTATCCGTTCCGCCAACGGGCTGATAGTTAAACCCAATGGGATGATCATTGGTTAAGGAGTTACCAGTAGGCACATCAATACCGCCCCAAGAATCACCATCTTGCCTAAATATGCTGCCGAGTCCGTTACCATAATGCTGGTCAACGGCAATGACACCATCATGGCAGCTCATGCACAAGCGGCTGTTGCCCGCGACGGGATCACCGGTAAGCAATACGCCCTCAATTGTTGTGCTGTCATACCCAGTAAAGGTCATTGTGGAGAATGTATGTGACCACAATGGGTTATAATCAACAGGTATCGCTGATCCGTCCAGGGCATGATGAGGGGTATGGCAGAATGCGCACACCCGATTGTAAGTATCAGTAGCGTTAACTGCGGTAAGCATATTGTGCTTGGAATTGACAACTGAACTGCTGGCAAATGCCATGGAAGCGCCCATCACAGTTAAAGCAACAACACCTAAACCAATTCTAACTTTCATAATTACTCCTCCGTTTGTTTTCATTGTGTCAATGAGCTTTCTCCTGTCCACTCATCAACCCTTTTTTGCATCATCTCTCCTCCCAGCGCCGCCTGTTGAGCAATGCGGTTTGTGAAGGAGAAAAAGGACGCATCATAGCACATTCCATCGTATGGTTTTCTAAGATATTGAATTTCTTCAAAAAGGAGATTTTCCCCCCGGAAAATTTCCTTTTCAACCATTCTTCTGGATTGAACTTTAGCAAAGGGTGTGCCAGACAAAAAATATTTTTTATGTGGCGTGGTAACTTATTCAATTTAATCGTTATTGTACGAAAAACGAGGGGGTGAATTGATTGACCCAACTGACTGTGAAGGTGCATACGACGCTTCAGGTGGTTCCATTCTGGCAGGGGCAGGGTGATTTCACACAGTCAAGCCGGTTAGGATGGGGTGGATGACTCATAAACAGGGGACAGGGCAAACCGGCGGCAAACAAACCGTGGACAGAATGATTTTTCGCCAACAGCCGCGAAAAAAAATTCAGTCCCCTTGATGCGCAGGTAAACGAGCCTACGAGACTCCGGGTTTGTGGGCTAACCCCGAACCACCCCCCACCCCTCCTCAATCAGGAGGGGCGCTTAAAGCCCCCTCCTTGGTTAAGGAGGGGGTTGGGGGTGGTCGGGGTCAGAATCGTAGGAATCCAGGGAAATCCTGTCGTCGTGGCAACACAGGTCATTTGGGGGTCATTTGGGGACATGACCCGAATTGGCTTTTTAATTCGGGATCGTGTCCCCAAATGACCCAAATGACCTACTGGCCACTGACCACTTGGGTTGCGGGCATTTTCCTCGTTCCCATGCGGCGCATGGGAACCAAAAATAAAAACACGGTTATGTTCCTAAAAGTTGTATTATTTCGTCGTTGCTCGTTTGCTTGCATTTTTCGTATAGTGTTTCAGGAGCGATGTCAAATCCACATCTCCAGGCAAGCGTAGGCCACGAGTCCAAATAGAACTGCGAGAATGTGACCGTATCTCTCAAGGGAGTGGCAGCATCATAGTGACAGACTATTTCCTTCAGATCTGCCATGCCTTCTTTTCCGTCATTAAATTTGAGAAAAATGACATGATCTCTGAAGTACTTTGCCTCTTTGATATATACACAGTCCATACAAGTCTTTCCTTCTCACACCAAAGGTTCAATCGTGTGAAAGTCGTTTGAATTCCACATCTGTAATAATTCAACCTTATGCAGTTCAGCCCATTCTTCAACAAGACCACGCACTTTTGCAGGTAACGATCCGGCCATGATATTCAGTGTTCAGACCTCGTCAATCATGGATAAGCAATAGCCTTGGAACCCTCTGTTTCATT
>DYDK01000170.1 GCA_020717935.1 Desulfocapsa sp. | reverse complement strand
CTCCCCCCATAGTGACAAAGAGACGGGCCTCTTCCATCTCGATGCCCGCGGACCGCGCCATCAGGAAATAGGCATATTCCACCCTGCCCTCATCCGCGCCGTCGGACATGGCGGAAAATTTCACCATCCAATGGTCGAATCCAGGCGGAAGATCTTCCTCGCCGGACACCATCTCCTGCCGTTCAGGGTGAGAACCGACCAGAACCTTGGGGCGTGCCCCGCCCGGACTGCCGCCCGCCCGCATAAGCTGGGGCAGGATGTCGAGGGCCTTGCCGTGATAGACCAGCCGGGCCTCATCGGCCAGTTCGCGCAGATCGAGCGGGACTGATTGGAACGGCTCCCTTTCCTCAGGGGGGTAATAGGTGAGGGCGCCCATGGTTCTGCCGCCCAGATAGAGAAGACGGTCGAGGAATGAGACCGTGGACGGCTCAATGCCCCTGGCGCGAAAGGCACGATCCATGAGCAGCAACCCCCAGCCGTCGGGCAGGGAGTCGTCGAAGAGTCCAAAGAGCGGGCCGAAGGCGAGATCCCGATGACTGATCAGGCCGCTTTGCAAGGGCAGGGTAAAAGGGGACAGCTCCAGCCCCCGGCGCAGCCAGCCCGGATCGTACTCAAAAAAGAGACGGCCATCCTTCACCGCCAAAACGCCGACCGGGAAAAACAGATCGGGGCCTTTGGTAAAACGAACCGCTATTTCCTGATAGTTCCCCATGGCCTTTCCGTCACCCTTTATATCCTGCCCCGAAGGGGTATTCTTTTGGAGGTGCGGGCCTTGAGTTCGGCCAGGGTTTCCGCCTCCGGCGGCTGAAACATATCTGTAAACTCCTGCAACCTGCCGAGTGCATGGGCTAATTGCAGAAGACTCTTCAACGAGATCTCCCCGGAAATCTCAAAGCGTTTCAGCGACGCCTCGCTGACCCCGGCCCGCAGGGCAAGGGTTTCCCGTTTGTAACCGGCGGTCAGGCGCATGGTCTTGAAACGCCTGGCCAGCAGCAACTGCGTTTCAAGGGGTGTCAAGAGGTTTGGAAGCATGGGTTTAGTGTACTGGAGTTGGCAGCAATGGTCAATATAATACCTGTAAAAAAGAAAAATCAAGTTAAGAAGACAATATATTACCCGTAATAAACTTGTGACGGGCAGCCTGGAGAGCAGAATGGTTGTCCTGCGAAAAAGTGAAGGAAAAAATGTGAGAGCATATCCAAAAATCTTCCATTTGGTGATTTGAATCACAAACGCCAACCGCCAATCGTGTAAAGTACCGTAAGATAGGGACAGCGAATATTGTAAGGGATTAGAAATATTTTTGTGCATCCCTTCTTCATGACCAGGCTTATTCAAAAATCACAAGGAGAAAATAATGGCAAAAGCATTGATTGTTTACGGTTCAACCACCGGGAATACCGAGTCTGTTGCTGAGAGAATCAGCCGTATTTTGCAGCAAACAGATATCGAAGTCAGTTTAACAAATGTCAGTAACGCCACTGTAGAAGAGTTGGGCAATGCGTTTGACATAACCATTCTTGGCTCTTCCACCTGGGGTGATACGGACATCGAGTTTCAGGACGATTTCGCGCCATTTTTTGAAGATCTGGACCGGGCCAATTTGCGCGGCAAAAAAGTGGCGGTATTTGGTTGCGGGGATACCAGCTATGAGCATTTTTGTGGGGCCGTTGATCTCCTGGAAGACAAGATGGGCCAGCTTGGCGCATTGCTGGTCAATGAGCCGTTACGCATTGACGGCGATCCTGGTGACGCGCAATCCGATGTCGATTCCTGGGCGAAAGAGGTTGCGAAAAAAATGCTGGCATAAGGGCCTGCGTACCAAGAATCTGAGCCATTTTGAGGCTGTCTGCTCAACCTGCTTGCCTGTCGCAGCCTGTTTTTTTTATCAGGAGCAGTCCAATGTCGTTAACTTAAGCGGGGTTCTGGTTCCCATGCGCCGCATGGGAACCAGATTACGAGATAGAACCCCGTTAAGTTAATGACATTGAGGAGCAGTCTGTACTTCGCCGGATTCATGGAGTTTTCCTCTCCTTGGATTTTCTGTAGCAGGTGGTGGGAAGAGTAGAATGTTTGCCTTGTGAAAAAAAGGTTGGAAAGACAAAAAAACTTCCATTTTGTGATTCAAATCACAAACTCTAACCGTCAATCGTGTAGGGTGCCACTTGTTAGCGCAAGCGAATGCTTTAAGGGTGGTGAAATATTTTTTCGATAATGTGATCCAGATCACAACGAAGCTTTGAAAACCTGATAGATTGCTCCTTAAGAGTTAGCTGCTCATAAACAAGTTCAGTTAAACTTATTCATCAAAAAAGAAAAGCAGGGTGAAGGGTGGGCGAGAAATGCGCATCACCTCTGCGGCATGGCGAAAACAGACCTCATTATGAACGACGCAACCAACGATGATGTGATGACCAGGTTCAGAAACTTGTATGAGGAACTTTTCCTCCACGACGGCTACGGCCGCATTGAGCTGGAGATGAAGATCTTGCGCCGGGGCCAAAAGGAGATCATCCTGCGTTGCGGCAAGGAATACCGCTTTGTCATCGACTTCCCGACTAAACGGAAGCTGAAGATGGATGACCAGGTGTTGATGGAATCAAGATTTCAGTCGTGATGGCGCGCGTTGCGGCTGAATAAGAACAAGAAGCTGGTAAATAAACATGCCGGACGGGGCGTCTGGAATACAACCTTTATCTAAATTTGGTGACAGCCGGATTCCTGGGGAGGATCGATGCCATCACGCCTGAAGGAGGCAAAAAAATGAAAGAAATGTTGAAGAAGAAGTTGCAGGAAAAAATGAAGAACAGTGAAGGTTTCACCCTGTTGGAAATCCTGGTGGTCCTCACCATCATGGGCTTTTTGATCGCCATGGTCGCCCCGAGGCTGGCCGGCATCAGCGACGGCGCGGTGGACACCGTGTGCGACTCCAACCAGAGCCGTATGCTCCAGTTGACCTCTGCGTGGTTCCAGCAGAAGAACCGCTACCCAGACAAGATGACCAACCTTATTGATCAGGTTGCCGGTGCCGTTTATCAGGTGCCAGCGGTTTCCGACGGCAACCCGGACAACGGCCCTGAGTCCCTTGCTGACGAGTTCATGAAGCGTAACCACTTCCGTATCCACTACCTGAATGCTGACGAGGCCAAGGAGTTGAAAGACCTGGGCCTGGCCAATGTCCTCAACCTCAACGCTTATACTGCTTATAACGATGCCGGTTCTGCTTTCAAAACCGATACAGGCGGTGTCTCCTATAACGGCACCATCACCGGTCCCACCGAGGTGGCGCTGAGTAATACCGCCACCAAGCTTCCGCCAATGCAACAAAGGCTCCTGAACTCAGGTGTCGGCGTGCTTATGATCGGTACCGGCGCGCCTGGTGCGGCGCTTGGTCAGGTATTTCCTGCCCTGCCAATGGAGAGAGGCTGGGGTGAGAATGATGGTATCGGCCGTATGGTCTTTGGTTTCGGCCCTGAGTCCGAGCTGGCCAAATCGGGAATCACCGCCGGCGCCGGCCATTGCCCTGGCGGTATCCAGAATGCCGACAATGTGACCTACAACGACTACAACATTGTTATGCCTCGTCTGGAGGCAACCGAAACCCGTATGTTGCTTCCGACTGATGGCGCAAACATGCTGTTAATGGATGGGGATAATGCCAAAGATGGCATCCAACTGAACACTGTCAGCTATGATAAAGCGCCTGCCGCAGATTATAACATGGTTACCAATCTGGACACCCTGAAGATTCGTCTTGTCGATATGGGGGTCAACGAGAAATTCGAGTTCGCCACCATGTGCCCGGAAGGTCATAAGTTCCCGACTGATGATGGTGAGTTTTGGGGTATCGATATCAACCCCACCGCCGGTTTAGGCGGGCCTAGTGCGAGTGTTCTTAACAACTAATTCACTTGCATGAACAATTGCCCCGGCGGGAGCACTTTGCCCGCCGGGGTTTTACTGAAAAAAATGCTGCCCCTTGGCGCAAGGGGTCGTCACCAAGACGGCCATTT
>DYDK01000169.1 GCA_020717935.1 Desulfocapsa sp. | reverse complement strand
CAATTCCACCGAATTGATGAAAGTTAGATAAAAAAACGGGAAACTTCAGATCATACAAGAGACCGTAAAGAAATACCTATAACTTGAGCCTCTTGCAAAATGAAGATTTTCGTTCAAAATCGAGGCATGCGAAAAATTTTACCGCAGGCATATAGTTGATATTCCGAGGATAAAATTTTGAGCATAACGAAGAGTTTGGGCGAAAAGATCATTTTGCAAGAGGCTCACTTTACGACGGGTTACGATCAAGGTTGCTTCTTGTGGCACTGAGTTTCCTTTATGCCGTGCGGGCATTCATGCACGGTTGTTTCCGTTAGCGCAGTGATGAAGTTTCTTCCTCAACGCTGTGCCAGGCCGTTTTCACGATTTTGCAGGTGGCCGCTGTCTCTGCATCCATCTTCAAGACCTGGGTCAGAATCTCAATGGGCTTCACGCCGGGCAGACTGCTGGTGTAAAACAACTCGACGATGAGACTGTCGGCCGTTTTCATACTCATATCGGCCACTAAAGGACGGATGTTCAAGGAAGTGTTTTTCCCCTTACGACTACGGGCGACAATGAACTCATGACCCTGAAGGAACGCATCCATACGAACTTGTTCTTCTGGCGACAGGGGGCGAGGGCACGAAATGGTATAAGTGCTGTGTAGATGTTGGGGGATTTTTTCCGAATGCAGGGCCACGGCGTGAACTGTAAGGCCAGGCGGCAGTTGGCCGTTGAGCAACGAGACGGTTGCAGCCGTTGTCGGCAGTGGAGCGGGAAGTTCCATGATGAAGTATTCGGCCAGACTCTCGGTCCCCACTGGCAGGGCCAGACCAAAGGAAATTTTGGGCGAGGGGTTAAATCCTTGTGAAAAATTCGTGCTGATCCCCGCCCGGCGTAAAGCACGGAAGACCAGTTGCAGGAATTCCAGATGGCCAAGAAAGCAGATATCACCGATGCGAGAGTAGGTCACCATATACTTGAAATGGCCTGGCGACTCTGGCACAAAGGCCCGCTCATTATCGGACTCTTGACGCTCATCACACCGTACCGACGGAATGGTTGTGGAATCAGGCACAATCTCGTTATTTTCGTCTATGCTCTCCGCTCGTTTCCGATAAACAATGGGTCTGATCGTCTTAAAATCACACAAGCCACATTGCTGACACCCATGATAGCGGCAGTCAGGGGTGTAGGTTTCAGTATGGGCCTTCGCCAGTTCCTCTTGCAAGAAATGGGTCTCAATCCCGCTGTGTAAATGGTGCCAAGGCAGAATCTCCTCCTGTTCCCGCCTCCGCAAGAAGCTCTCAAGGGAAAGACCACAGGCCTCAGCGGCTGCCCGCCAGATACCCAGATCAAAATGGTCAGACCAGGCATCAAGCCTGGCCCCATTATTCCAGGCGGTGGCCAACAATTGGGCCAGGCGGCGATCACCTCGCGAAAAAACTCCTTCCAGAAAGCTCTGTTCGGGATCATGATATTTCAGGTTGACGCCCGTGCGGGGCATGGCTCCCTTGATCCGGCGAATCTTTTCACGACTCTCATCAATGCTGATCTGTGGTTCCCACTGAAAAGGGGTATGGGGTTTGGGCACAAATGTCCCCAGACTGACATTGATCTGCCGCCGCCCTCGCCCATTCGTATCGCCCTCTTTTTTGGCCTTTAATGCCAGTTCAACGATGGCATCAATATCTTTGGCGGTTTCAGTGGGCAGGCCAATCATAAAATAAAATTTCATGATCTTCCAACCTAAATGAAAGGCATCCCGACAGGTGGTTAGCAGGTCTTCTTCGGTGATACCCTTGTTAATGAAGCGCCGCATCCGCTCACTGCCAGCCTCGGGGGCCAGGGTAAAACCGGTTTTACGAACCCGTTTGATCTGATCCATGACCGTCTGGGTCAGAGTCCCAACCCGCATGGAGGGCATGGATACCGAAACAAAGTCACTGGCAAAGGTATTCATCAGTTGTGGTAAAAGTTGCTCGATGCAGGAATAATCACCTGTTGAAAGCGACAGGAGGGCCAGCTCATCAAAACCACTGGCAGCAAGGCCGCAACGGGCAATCTCCATGATCTGTTCCGGGCTTCGCTCTCGGACTGGCCGGTATATCATTCCGGCCTGACAGAAACGGCAGCCCCGCGTACAGCCGCGAGCGATCTCTACTCCTAATCGGTCATGGACGATCTTGGCATTGGGTACCAATGGTTGCTTGAGATGCGATATGGGCGAAAGATCACTTACAATACGACGCCGAACCAAGGGAAATTTTTCTTTCAACACCCTGATTTCACGAATGGTTCCCCGCTCCGTATAACAAGGCTGGAAAAAAGAGGGAATATATAAACCTTGAATGGTAGCCAATTGCAACAGGAGCTCGGCTTTTGCCAGTTTATGGCGTTTGGCATGAGCCACTACTGTGGCAATCTCGACCATGGCCTCCTCTCCATCGCCAAGAAGAATGGCATCAAAGAAATCCGCCACCGGTTCAGGGTTCATGGAACAGGAGCCGCCACCAAGAATCAGGGGGAACGACTCGTTTCGCTCCTTCGCCCACAACGGGATATGCGAAAGGGTGAGGATAGTGATGATATTGCTGTAGCACAACTCATAGGGCAATGTAATCCCCAAGATGTCGAAATCAGCCAGAGCATGGTCTGATTCCAATGAGCAGAGAGGAGATCGCTGCTTGATCAGGAGCTGTTCCATATCCCGATCGGGGCAGAAACTTCGCTCAGCCAGCATTGTGTCCTGAGCATTGAGGAGGTGATACAATATCTGCAATCCTTGATGGGACATGCCAATTTCATAGAGATCGGGGAAAATAAGGGCACAGCGAACTTCAGCGTGCTCCCAATCCTTGATCATGGCATTGTGTTCATGCCCAAAATAACGACCTGGCTTGTTGACAAAGGGAAGAAGTTTATTTCTTTCTATTTTTATGAAATCAGACATTATGAATAAGGTGCTAAAAGGTGTGGGTTTATGAGATGAGAAGTGCAGAAATTCCTCGGCAGATGTACTGGAAAATAGTTGACTTTACAAGAGGAGACGATGTATTCACATTGAGGATTTGCAACGATTACCTTTTTGTTTGAATAAATAGAAGAACTTATCTTAGGGACTCGGAAAATACTGATGTCCCTTATGCGTGAGGATATACAATGAGAAATAAAGGCTGGAGAAACTGTTTACAATTATTGTCAGGTGTGCAACAACCATTCTTTTTCTGTTTGCTGAGCGCTATCATCTTTTCAACGATGTTTCCTCAATACTCTTTGTATGCGGAAGAAACTGGCGCCCTCATTGAAAGCATTTCTTTCTCCAAGGAAAATAGTAGCAGGGAAACCGTCTCGTTCAAGCTCAATGGGCAATATCTTCCCAAAATGTTCGCCTTAGAGGGGAATTCCAATACCCCGAAACTGGTCTTTGATTTTTATGACACTCGACATTCTCCAACAATCAAGGGCGTAATAAAAAGTCAGGGCAACCTGATTACCACCATCAGAACAGGGATGCACACAGACCCACAGTTGAAAACCAGGGTTGTTTTGGATTTAGTTGCAACGAACGACTATAATTTCTCCCATGATTTTCAAGTAAAGAACAATATCCTCAAAATTACTATTTTTCATACCCAGAAGAAAGCCCCCCAGAAAAACTCTCCGAAACGAGGGAAGCCGAAGACAATACAACCTGGCGCTGAAATCAAGACACATGGCGGTGCGCCGGCAAAAAAAGAACCTTCTTCTGATACAGTGAAAAGAAAAGGGAGCACAGCCAAACCCGTAGCTGAGAAAACAAACAAGGTATCACCTGCTGTTGTTCCAGTCCTATCAAAGTCCCCATCGGTTCCAGAAGTAAAGCTCGTATCTTCACCCTCGAAACCATTCATTAACGACATCTCAATTGAACACAGCCCCGAGGAAGGAGACAAGATACAGTTTCGAGTGAACAATTTCCAACCACCGGTAGTTTTTGGTGATGTCACCAATTAGTTGACATATCGCTCCAGTTCTAATATCATCTGATTG
>DYDK01000168.1 GCA_020717935.1 Desulfocapsa sp. | reverse complement strand
TTCGTAATCAGTAGGTCTGCGGTTCGACTCCGCATATCGGCTCCAGTAAAAAAGGGGGGCTTGTGGTTTCATCATTCCCCTATTCTCTTCATTTCCTCTCTCTGTACCTCGTATTGCTTATTGTTCTGATAGGGGCGGTTAAGGTCGTTTCCCTTGGGGGCTACTGACATGAACGATTTTATCGTTATATCTATTTGATGTTACATGAAAATTCTTTCCCCTTTTTCTCTGTTATCAAATTCTTTTTAAGATATTCTCGCTATGCTGAAAATTATTCGTTGTGTTCTTTTTATCTTTTTGTGTTCTTTTTTTGTTTCGTTTGCTCCGTGTCAGGCCGATCCCGTTCTCGGTATGTACGGGGTTTCTTCCTCTCATATTGAAAATATCGGTAGTCATCGTGCGGATGCGCATTTGACTAGTGTGTTTGTGCCTCCCGATCAGCAAACTATTGCACGGTTCAAGGAAGCGGGGTTGCAGGTCTATCTGACGATGAATGTTTTTGGAGGCACCGAATCTTGGAAAAAATATCCTGATTCCGTTCCGATCACTGCCTCTGGCAAGGCGGTTTCGTCCCATATTGGTGGTATCTGTCCAACTCATTACGCCTGGCGGGAAGAACGACTGGCCCTTCTTGCTGATTGGTTGCAGAAATTTGGAATAACTGATGGAATTGATGGGGTGTGGTTGGATTTTATTCGTTATCCAGGGCGCTGGGAAGAAAAACAGCCGGAAGTCGAGGATACCTGTTATTGCCCGCGCTGTTTACAGCTTTTTCAAGTTGAAAAAGGGGTAAAGATCCCCGAGCATCTGCCTGACCAAGAGGCGGCCGCATGGATTCATGCCCATGCTGAACCGCAGTGGCGGCAATGGAAAAAGGAGCAGATCACCTCGTTTGTCCGTGATGCTCGGTCGGTAGTGGACAAGAGGCAGGGGAGCCGACCTGTCCAGCTCGGAGCATTTCTTGTGCCCTGGATGCAAGGAGAGAGGCAGGGGGCGGTGTTGACACAATTGGCCCAGGATGCAACCCAGATTGCCGGGTATGCAGATGTAGTATCACCCATGGTTTATCACAAAATGGTGGGGAGGCCTGCGGAGTGGGTTGGTGAAATCAGTACATACTTTGCCGAGATGACTGACAAGGCGGTATGGCCAATTATTCAGGCCGCTGATGTTACTGCGGAAGAGTTTGCTGGGGTTGTTCAATCTGTCTCCCACAGTAGCGCTGAGGGGCTACTGGTTTTTACCCTGTCCGCTATGCAGGATAACTTATGGCCCTTGTTGGGAAAATTTAATGGCAGAAAAAATCTGCTCGCCAATCCCCAGTTTATCTCGTCATCTCCGCAAACAGACCCGCTTTTGCCTTCGTATTGGCAACATGGGAAGGCCTCTGTCATTGATAGTCACTATCTTTTTCAGTCCGGGGATACAAACAATGGTGGGAGGATTGGGATTCGTTCTGGTCTGGATCGTCTGGGGGCATGGCAGGTGTCGCTGCCGCCCTGTGATTCCCAGAAAAGATATCATTTTTCAGCCGATTTTTTTCGAGAAGAACGAACGGCGGGTGCCTATCCCGAGGTTGAGCTATGGGGCCAACAGTATTTATTGAATACCCATCGGGTCATCGGGAAATTTCAGAAAATTCAGGTGGAGGTTCAATGTCCGCAGGGGATTCAGGATTCTGAACTCGTTTTTTCCTTTCTCAACACCTTTCCAGGAACGACATTCTGGCTGCGGAATCCGCAATTAGTTGAAGAAACTCCGTGTCTTTCTCAACAGGAGCGTGCAGGGAACAGTGTATTTTTTCCGCTTGGTGCTTACGGAGCCACGGTTGATAATCTTGCGCAGATGAAAACAATGGGGCTGAACAGTGCGGTTATGCCCATGAATGAAAAGGCTGTGGATGCCTGTATCCACAACGAAATACACTGCCTGTTATCCGTCCCTCATGATATAGACTCCCTACTTCTGGCCATCAATAAGCTGGGAGATCGCCTTCGTTCAGGGGGATTTAGTTTTTATGTCAACGATGAACCTGAAATCCATTCGTTCCCCTCGTGGAAGGCTATGGATATTCAGAGAATTCTGCATGACCAGTTTCCAGGGATTCCTACATCCATGGCCGTTGTACGCCCTCAGGGGATTCCTGAATATGCGGGAGCGGCAGACCTATTCATGCTGGATCAATATCCGGTACCCTCCATGCCTATGAGCTGGCTTTCCGATTCCTTGGATGAGGCTGCAAGGTTTGTGGGTAGGAACCGTCTGCAATCGGTTATTCAGGCCTTTGGTGGCAGTCAGTGGGCGAAAGATGGCTGGCCGAGACTGCCCACATTTGCAGAAATGGATTGTCTTGCTTTTTTATCCTTGATCCATGGCAGCCGAGGGCTATATTTTTTTACCTTTCCAATTATTACCGGAGATGATCAGGGAAAAAAAGACTTGCAGCGGGTGCTTGCCCGCTTACAAAAGATGCTCCCGTGGCTGAAAACAGAAAACCGGACGGAACCTGTTCCCATTGAGATGCTGTCAGCCAACCGTCGTGATCCGGCTGGAAAACCGGCTGTGCACTGTGCTTTGAAGGAAAAGGATTCCGAGCAGATGCTGATGTGTGTCAATGTCTTGTCAACCTACACGAAGGCTTTGGTGTCCGTGCCGGATGGTGGGCACACAGTATGGCAGGATTTTTTTGGTGAGGGCAGGGCCTTGGTCGTTAACGAGGCGCTGCAGTTCGATTTTCTGCCCTTCGAAGTGAAGGTCTTTGTTCGTCCGGTACCATGAAAATTGTTGTCCATTCAGAGAGCTATGGTGACGGATCTTTTTTTTCTCCCAGTTGAACTTCGATGGAATTTTTTTGACCCTCACGGAGGAAGTCCAGGGTTATGGTTGTATCTGGCGGGCTTAAAGCGATTCGGTTGCGAAGATCGGCCGCGCCGGTAATGGGAATATTATTCATGGTCAGGATGATATCGCCGATGTGCAAAGCGGCTTTCGCTGCCGGAGAGCCCTTTTCGATCGTATTGATCAGGACTCCATTGCTTGCAGATTCAGAAAGATTCAGCTCTTTAAGCACATCTGGAGAAATATCCTTGAGTCCTGTACCCAACCAGGCTCGGGACATTTTTCCATCTTTTTGCAGTCGTTCGGCAATGACCTTGGCCATATTGATGGGAATGGCAAAGCCAACCCCCATGTAACCACCACCGGCCTGGGTCAAAAAGGCGGTGTTAATCCCGATAACCTGTCCATGAATGTTGAGCAGCGGGCCACCGGAGTTGCCAGGATTGATAGCGGCATCGGTCTGGATGAAGTCTTCATATTCGCTGATACCGATGCTGCTTCTGCCAGTGGCACTGATAATGCCGACGGTTACGGTCTGCATCATTTCGAATGGGGAACCGATGGCGATTGCCCATTCTCCGACCTTGAGCAAGGATGAATCGCCCAAGGGGATGACTGGCAGGTTCGTCCCATCAATTTTTATTAATGCGACATCAGATTTGGGATCCTGGCCGATGATGGTGGCCGTGAACTCCCGTTTATCCATGAGGCGGACAACAATTTCTTCGGCATCGCTGACCACATGCGAGTTGGTAAGAATAGTTCCGTTTGGAGTGATGAGACAACCGGAGCCGTGAACGGAAGTTGTTTGCCTGTCGCTTGCAGATTGGTCGCGCTTGCTGTTGCCTTCCCCGAAGAAATGGGTGACAAGAGGGTCGTTGAAGAATTCATTTGTGGCCTTTGTTTCGGCGCTGTTCTCTTTTTGTGTTTTCTTTACGAGAATGTAAACAACCGCTGCCTTAGATTTTTGAGTGATCACATGGAAAGTCTCGGCAGTATCAAGCATGCTGGTAATGGCGCTGTCAGGGGTTGCTGCTTCGGCAGTATCGATTATAGGGGGCAAAGGAATAAAACTAAAAAAAACAGTAGCGGCAACGATGACGAGAAAAAACTTTATATCTTGATGTTTCATGGTATATTATTAATTAGTGTTTGAACGGAAACCCCGAGATGCTTGAGAAACAAGAGCTTCGT
>DYDK01000167.1 GCA_020717935.1 Desulfocapsa sp. | reverse complement strand
TAACGGCAGAAAGGAGTTAGTTAGTCTCATCTTGAAAGCGAATTGGAATAAGGGAAGCATTTATCTCTTAAATGCTAAAGAATAACAAAAAACAACAGGGGTGAATTATGCAAAAATTGATTATGGCCCTCTTTTTAGTCCTGCTCAGCGCAGGAATCTCCTAGGCAGAAGGTGGGAAGGTGCGCGGGGAATCAGGCGCAGGCTCTACAACCCAAGATGTATGTGGGCCAAACGACGATTGCGCAGGAGATCCCTACTGGTGGGAATAAAGAGCCCATCGTCCGGAAATTGACAGGGGGAGAGTGTCAGGCTTCCTGGTTAACAATTTGAAACAATAAAGAAAGGCCCTGGTTCATTGAAGAAGCAGGGCCTTTCGCATTCCCAAAAATCCCTCGAAATGTATCAGCCAAGGGCCGTGGCCAGAGACTTCTCCATCTTCTCGTTCACGATCTCCCCGATATGTTCATTGGTCCAGATGGCATCCTTGCGCACCGCCTTGGTGGCGTTGCCAAAGGCGATTCGCACCTTTTGGTCGGAGACGGCAGCCAGGGCCTTGTCGATCCTGGCCTTCAGTTCTTCCTTGGACAGTCCCTCGGCCTGACCGATGGGGCCAAGTTCCTTGACCTGCTGGGTAAACCTGGTGATCAGTTGGACAAAGCGCGGGGCCTCGGCAGCCGATGCCCATTGCAGACTATAGCGTTCCTCGCGGATACCGACATCCTTCAAGACCTTCTTCACCAGCGCATTCACACCCATTGCATCATAATTACCAACCTGGTAATGACATTCACCAAGTTGTCAGCCGCCGCTGAAAATCCCGTCTGCGCCTTCCGCCAAGGCCCGCAGGACAAAGGCCGGATCAATACGGCCAGTACACATCACCCGCACCGTTCGCATACTGGGCGGGTATTGAAATCGTGAGACACCGGCGGCATCTGCAGCGGCATAGCAACACCAGTTGCATAAAAAGCCAAGGATTTTTGGATTAAATTCCTGATCAGCCATACGACAATCTCCTCAAATATAATGAACCTGCAAAAAAATCTCAAAAGTATGCACAACTACTCACCCCGATGAACGGGATAAGTGTCTTTCGCAGATTGTTTTTTTGTAAAAAAAAACAAGAAAACACTATGTAAGACACTCTCATTATTTATAACAGTCCTGTTCACAGGGCAGAGAAGCCCCCTGCCCTCTTTTCGTTAACCAAGCTCCACGACTTGTGCCTTATCACCAAAGGCCTCAATCTGTGAGTTAATCTGCTCATTGGTAAACCCGCCCATGGAGATGGCAAAGGTCGGACAATGGGCGGCACAGATCCCGCAGGCCTTGCAGGAGGCGGAAATGGTTTCGGCCTTTCGTTTGCCGTCCACCTTCTGCATGACAATGGCCCCGTAGGGACAAAGGCTGACACAGAGGCCGCAGCCAATGCACTTGTCCTGTTCGACACTGGAAACGATGGGGTCAACCTTGACATAGCCCTTGACCAGCGGAATCGCCGCCTTGGCCGCGGCCGCCTGAGCCTGAACAATGGTTTCATCCACCGGTTTGGGGCCGTGAGCCAGTCCGCAGACATAGACACCGGAGACGGCCAGCTCCACCGGACGAAGCTTAACATGGGCCTCCAGGAAGAACTTATTGGCCGTCACCGGCAGTTTCAACAACTTGGACAGAGCATCGGTATCGTCAGGGACAATCCCCACCGACAAGGCCACCAGATCCGGGCTTATGACCATCTCTTCCTGCATGATAGAGTCAAAGAAACGAACCTGCACCTTGGCCCCCTTCTCTGTCACCTCCGGCTTGCGGTCAACCTCATAGGGGATAAAGACCACCCCCATCTTGCGGGCCTCAAGGTAGGCGTCCTCGGCAAAGCCATAGGTGCGCATATCCCGATACAAAACAATGATTTGCGACTCAGGATTGATGGCTTTCATTGTAAGGATATTCTTCAAGGCATGATTACAACAGACCTTGGAGCAATACTGCAAATCATCGCCCCGCGAACCGGCACACTGGATCATAACAACAGAGCTCGGGGCTCGTGTTTTTGCCTTACCCGCCAGTTGTTTCTCCAATTCCTGTTGGGTGACCACTTTTTTGGACTTGCCCAGCAGATATTTGTCAGGTCGATGCTCACGACCGCCAGTGGCGACAATGATAACGCCATGATCAACGGTCTGCTCGGTTTTGCTCTGACCCTTGCCGCTGGCAATCACCGAAGAAAAGTTGCCAATAAAGCCAGCGGTCTGCACCAGCTCCGCATTGCAGATAACATCCACTTTTTTCGATCTATTCACCCTCTCCACCAAGGTCTTCAGGTGTGACTGGACTGCGTCACCAGCCAGGGTCTGGTGCAGATGCTGCAGATTGCCGCCAATGCCATCCCCTTTTTCAATGAGGACTGAATCAAAACCTTGATCGGCAAGATTCAAAGCGGCGGTCATCCCAGCCACTCCCCCCCCGATAACAATAGCCTTAGGGGTTACCGGCACCGTCTGCTCGGGTAGGGGCTGGATATGACGGGCCTTGCACACGGCCATGCGCACCAGATCCTTGGATTTCACCGTAGCCAGCTCCGGTTCACCGGCATG
The DNA here is from genome assembly GCA_020717935.1 of Desulfocapsa sp. GTDB lineage: Bacteria > Desulfobacterota > Desulfobulbia > Desulfobulbales > Desulfocapsaceae > UBA2270. Next base: position 1,450 of record DYDK01000167.1, on the reverse strand, counting down.
AACCCAGGAACATTGATCACGGATATTAACCATCTCAAAAAGGTTCCGGTTCAAACCGGCATCCCGCAAAGTCTCCTGAAACAGCGGCTCGTGGGTTCGTGGCGAACAGGCGGCAATGACTACCCTGTTCAGCTTGTGCTCCTTGATCTTCTTCTTGATAACCTCCTGGGCATCCTGAGAACAGGAATAGAGGTTTTCGGTGTAATAGGTGACATTCTTCATGTCTCCGGCATAGTTGGCCACTGCGGCACAATCCACCACCGAGCTGATATTGATCCCGCAATGGCAGACAAAGACCCCGATCCGAACCTCATCATCAGCGCCAACTTTTTGTTCCTCCGGATATGTTTTCAGCTCCACCCCTTTGCCCCGCACCGCTTTCATAGCCGCAGCGGCCAATGAAGCCGCCGCCGAAGATTGAGTCACCGATTCCGGAATATCCTTTGGCCCCTGGAAAGCGCCGGCCACCACAATTCCCTCCTGACTGGTCTGCAAGGGATTAAAGCTGTCAGTGGCACAGAAATCATACTTGTTGAGATCAATTTTGGTAATATCCGCAATGCGTCGCGCGTCTTTAGGGGACTCCAGTCCCACCGACAGCACCACCAGATCAAAAGGTTCAAATTTATGCTGACCATCAAGGGTAGAGTAGGTCAGTTGCAGGCGGTTGTTCCACGGAGTGACATCGGCCACCTTGGCCCGAACAAATTTGATGCCGATTCTCTCAGCCCGCTCACGAGCAGCGTCAAAGTCCTTACCCTGGGTGCGGATATCCATATAGTAGATGGTGATATCCACTTCCGGGTCATGCTCCTTGGTAACGAGCGCCTCTTTGATGGCGTACATGCAGCAGACCGAAGAGCAGTAGCCGTTGTTGCAGCCGATATCACGAGAGCCGACGCACTGAATAAAGGCCATCCGCTTAGGATGCCTGCCATCGGAGAAACATTTGACCTCACCCATGAAGGGGCCGGAGGCGGTAGTCATCCGCTCAAACTCAAAGGAGGTGACCACATCCGGATGTTTGCCGTAACCGAACTTGGCCAGGGTCTCGGGAGCAATCTTGCCGAAACCGGGAGAGAGGATCACCGCCCCGACATGCAGCTTCCGCTCTTCCGGCTGCTGCTTAAAATTGATGGCATGACTCTGACAGACCGGCACACAGATCTGACAGGTCTCATGCTGAACAAACAGACAGGAGGCTGGATCGATGTAATAGGTGGCAGGCACTGCCTGGGCATAATCGATATGGATGGGACGGGTAATAGCCAGCCCCTCGTTATAAGGATCGACATGATGCTTCGGGCAGTACTGGGTACACAACCCGCAGGCGGTACAGGCATCGGCGTCGATATAGCGCGGCCGCAGATTGATCGTGGCGGTGAAATTTCCTGCTGTTCCTTCCAATGCCAGAAAATCAGCATTGGTGAGCATTTCAATATTGGGAGAC
>DYDK01000166.1 GCA_020717935.1 Desulfocapsa sp. | reverse complement strand
TTTGAGCATAACGAAGAGATTGGGCGAAAAGATCATTTTGCAAGAGGCTCAGTTGTAATCCCATCCTCACTCAAAAACATCACACAAAGGCAGCATCCACTGCGGCCATAAGCTGTTCGTTGCCGATATTCTTCAAACTGATGGCATCGGAACGGCAACCGGCGACACAGGCGCCGCATCCTTTGCACATGCTGGTATTCACCACTGAAATCCCGTTATCATCAAGGTTCACCGCATTATAGGCACAAACCGTGACACAAAGCCCGCAGCCGGTGCATTTTGCCACGGTCACCACGGCGGTCACACTTTCGGCGGGCACTGCGTCATGGGCCAGAATAATGGAAGCCCGGGCCGCCGCCGCCTTGGCCTGGGCGATGGCCTCTTCTATGGGTTTGGGATAATGACAGAGCCCGGCCAGAAACACGCCTTCGGTGGCAAAATCCACCGGCCGCAGTTTCATATGGGCCTCCAGGAGAAAGCCCTGGGAGTCCACGGCGCACTTGAAGAATTTGGACAGATTGCCGGTCTGTCGGCGGGGCTGGACGGCAGTGGCCAGCACCAGCAGGTCGGGATGGATAACCACATCGGCGTCAATGATCGGATCATGGGCATGAATAACCAGTTGCCCATTTGTCTCGCTCACCTGCGGCAGATGCTCAAGGTCATAGCGGATAAAAAGAATCCCTTTGGCCCTGGCCTCCTGATACAACCGCTCCCGCTGGCCATAGGTGCGGACATCGCGGTAGAGCATGAACACATCCATGTCCGGATTAAGCTCTTTGAGTTTGACCGCCGAATCAATGGCATGGGTGCAGCAGACCCGGCTGCAATAAGGCCGCTCGGGGATGCGAGAGCCGACACAGTGGATGAAAACCGCCTGTTTTACCCCTTTGAGTGTTGCATCGTTGTCGATAAAGCGTTGATCCATCTCCAGCAGGGTCTGGACATGGGGGTTGATGCCGTGCAGAAACTGCCACTGGCCCTCGGGCTGATAGGCCTGTCCGCCCACGGCCATCACCGCCACTCCGTGCTCAAAAGAATGGCCATCAGTGAACGAGGTGACAAATTTGCCCACCGAACCGACGACATCTGCTATCTCGGTATTGTATCTGACACTGATCTGCGGATGGCTGGTGACCCGGTCGCTCAGTGCATCTATCACCGGCTGGAAAGGTTCCCCCTTCCAGTTGCGATAGACCTTGCGGCCATTGCCACCCAGGACGACACTCTGCTCAATGAGCGTTACCGGATAATTCTGCTCGGCCATGGCCAGGGCGGCGGTCATCCCGGAGACCCCGCCGCCGATAACCAGCGCCGACTTGGTCACCGGCACGGTATTATAGGGCAGGGCGCCTTCCCCTCGCACCCGGGCCACGGCCATGGCCACCAGATCCTTGGCCTTAGCGGTGGCCTTTTCCGGTTGAAGCTGATGGACCCAGGAGTTCTGATCGCGGATATTGGCCATCTCGAAGAGAAACATATTGAGGCCCGCATCCCGCAGGGTTTCCTGAAAAAGGGGCTCATGGGTACGTGGCGAACAAGAGGCCACCACCACCCGATTCAACCCCTGGTCTTTAATAATTGCTACCATCTGATTGATGGTGTCTTGGGAACAGGTAAAGAGGTTGCACTGAGAAAAGACCACGCCGGAAAGATTCCGGGCATGGGCGGCCACTGCCTCCACATCAACGACGCTGGAGATATTGATGCCGCAATGGCAGACAAAGACCCCGATGCGCGGGGCCTGGGAGTGGATGTCCATCTCGGCGGGATAGATCTTCTTTTTCGTCTCGCTCCACCGGGCCGCAGCCATGATCTGCCCGGCATCGGCAGCGGCGGCGCTGGCCTCCATTACCGACTGCGGGATATCCTTGGGTTCGGAGGCCGCGCCACAGACAAAGATACCCGGCCTACTGGTGGCCACCGGATTAAAGCTGTCCGTCTTGATGAAGTTGTCGGCATCAAGCTCCAGGCCCAACATCTTAGCGGCCTCCAGGGTATGCCTGCCCACTTCCAGACCGGTGGAAAGTACCACCATATCAAACTCGGCAAAGCTGACCTTGCCCTCTTCATTGACATAACGAAGTTGCAGATTGTCGGAAGTATCAGGAGTCGGAATCACCGAATGGACACGGGCCCGCTGGAAATTCACCCCGTCTTCCTTGGCCCGGTTATAATAATTTTCAAAGCCCTTGCCGTGGGTGCGCATATCCATGAAAAAAATGGAGGCATCAAAATCACCATGGGCATGCTCCTTGGCAATCACCGCCTGCTTGAGGGCGAACATGCAGCAGATCGACGAACAGTAAGGATGACAGGCCCGATTGATATCCCGCGACCCCACGCATTGCAGCCAGGCGATGCGTTTGGGCTCCTGCCCGTCGGAAGGCCGCTCCATGTGGCCCATACAGGGGCCGGACGGACTGAGAAGCCGCTCAAACTCCATGGCCGTCACCACATTGGGCAGTCGTCCATAGCCGGTGAAATCAAGGGAGGAGGGATCGTATGGCGAAAAGCCCAGGGCCAGCACCACCGCCCCCACTTCCAACACATGCTCGCACTCGCTGTCATCAAAGTTGATGGCCCCGGCGGGACAGACCTTGGCGCAGGCCCCGCACTTGCCGGGCTTGTTGATCCAGATGCAGTGCTGGGGATCGATGGCATATTTGAGGGGCACGGCCTGGGGATAGCTGAGATAGGCGGCCTTACGGACACCCATCCCCTCGTTGAAATCATTGCTCACTTTTTTGGGACATTTTTCCGCGCACAGACCGCAGGCAATACACTTGGCCGGATCCACGAAACGGGGGCGCTGGCGAACAACGGCCTTGAACCTGCCCGGTTCACCGTCCAGGGACACCAGATCGGAGAGGGTCAGGAGGTTGATGTTGAGATGCCGACCGCACTCCACCAGCTTAGGCGAGAGAATACAGGCGGAACAGTCGTTGGTGGGAAAGGTCTTGTCAAGTTGGGACATCTTGCCGCCGATGGAGGTTGTCCTCTCCACCAGATGCACAAGAAACCCGCTGTTTGCCAGGTCGAGTGCCGCCTGCACCCCGGCGATGCCGCCGCCAATCACTAATACTGATCCTTCCGCCATGATTCTTCCGTATAAGTTAGTCTATAATCCGTTGAATGAGCCGGTTACTGTGGTACAACACCCATCCGCGTTCCTGTTTATCTGAATTGAAGCATCTCATCAAGTGTAATATCAATATCTTTGGCTATTTGACGCAGCAATATCGGGGAAATATCCCGACCTTGATGAAACGGAACGGTTGTGCAACGACCCGATGCGTTGCGAAATTGCTTATGTGATCCGCATTGACGGACCTCGATAAAGCCAAGTTTGAGGGAGATAGCAACGACTTCGCTGGGCTTGAGGACAGGAATTGTTCCCATGAATCAGGCAACAGCGACATTCTGAACCCCGACAAATTCGGACTCCAACTCCGGCTCTCCATCTTCTGTCAGCATTTCAATGACCTCATGCAGGTTGCGATTGATCTCGTCCAATGTTTCACCCTGGGTGTGGGCACCGGGAAAACCCGGCACAAAACCAACATATAAACCCGTCTGCGGACACCGTTCAATGACTGCTGAATAAATTTTCATGGCTGGCTCCTCATTTATCGTGTCCTCAACTTAGCCCTGACTTCCTCGTAAGGAATGGGCTTCACAGCCCCATTTTTATACGCATCCCAACGGCTTGATGCCTCTATCGCCCATGCTCTGCGGATATCTGGACCAAGTGCAAACAGATTTCGCATGACAGTATCGACTCTCTGCGCCCTTTCGATGGGGGAAAGCGTTTCAATTTCATGCACCGACACGATCGGTTTTGCCATTGTTATTCCCTCCAGCAATCAGATTCTCGCTATCTGACCAGGGCCTTGACGATCCAGTTCCACAGATGGGTAGTCTGCCATTTTCCGCCGTAATACTCAGTAATATCCAAAACTTGGGTATGACAGTTGTGACAGGGGGTAATCACCACATCAGCGCCGGCAGCATGAAGCTGATCAAACTTGGCCTTACCGTGTTTCCTTCG
>DYDK01000165.1 GCA_020717935.1 Desulfocapsa sp. | reverse complement strand
ATCGGCGATTCCGGTTTTTCAGGAAATTACCCATCCGGATCAGGAAGTCTGAAGTTATTGTGGCCGCTGGAAACAGCGCTGGCCTTGGGGCGGCGGCCCTGCCGCCGGTGCTGGAAGCAATGAATAACCCCTTACGCCACAAAACCATTACCCTGTCATGCGGCAAACTGACCACCGGTGTGACGGTGCGGCCGTGGACAGGAATCTTCATGTTGCGGAACTCTTCCAGCCCCGAAACCTATTTTCAGGCTGCTTTCCGCGTCCAATCGCCGTGGACGGTTCTCAATCCCGATGGGGATGCACCTAACCAGGAGCAGGTCATCAAAGAAGAATGCTATGTCTTTGATTTCGCACCAGATAGGGCCTTACGGCAGATTGCCGATTACAGTTGCCGCCTCAATGTTGATGAGAGCAATCCCGAAAAAAAGGTGGAAGAGTTTATCAGCTTTCTGCCGGTGCTGGCCTATGACGGCAGTTCCATGAAACAGATTGACGCGGCTGGCATTCTCGATATGGCCATGAGCGGAACATCCGCCACCCTTCTTGCCCGTCGCTGGGAAAGCGCCCTGCTGGTGAATGTGGATAATAACACCCTGCACCGACTGATGGCCAACGAGGAAGCGATGACGGCTTTAAGGAGTATTGAAGGGTTTCGTAATCTCAATCAGGATATTGAAACCATTATCAATAAGTCGGAAGCAGTCAAAAAAACGCGGAAAGAAAAGAATGACGAAGAGCTTTCCAGCAAGGAAAAAAAGGCACTGTCGGAAGAAGAAAAGGAGTATAAGAGCAAGCGCAAACAGATTCAGGAAAAACTCATCAAATTTGCCACCCGGGTGCCGGTCTTCATGTACTTGACCGATTACCGCGAGCGGTGCCTCAGAGATGTCATTACCCAGTTGGAACCAGGGCTTTTCAAGAAGGTCACTGGTTTGATCGTGAAAGACTTTGAACTGCTGGTCAGCCTTGGGGTCTTTAACAGCGCCTTGATGAACGATGCGGTTTACAAATTTAAGCGCTACGAAGATGCGAGTTTAAGCTATCTCGGCCTGGACAGGCATGAAGGGGAAGAGATTGGCCTTTATGACACGGTAATCAGCCGGGATGATTACTTGAGATCGTTTGAAAATGTGGTTGATGGGGCCTCTTCACAGCGGTTATAAAAGAAAACAGAAGGGATAAAACCGAACAAACCATCTTGAAACAGGAAATTCTTTGCAAATCATCTTTTTTTTTGTAGATATTATCTTTTCCCCTGATCGGATTGCCTTTTACAAGGGACTCGGAAATTACCAATGTACCTGAATTGCGACCAGATTTGGGTTTTATTTGGCTGTGCCGATTGAACAAAACCGCAGGCATAATTTTGTTATGTCGAGGATTTTGTGATTGAGGCACAGCCAAAGATGACCCAAAGATGGGAAGCAAGATGGTATATTGGTAATTTCCGAGTCCCTAAGGCGCTGAAAAAAAGCACTGGGCTTGAAGGGCAGAGTAAATTGGGCAGGAGAAGAGACCTCCGCGCCGTGTACACAATGAGTTTCCATGTTAAGGCATTTACGGTCATTACAAGACTTTACCAAGGAAGAGCTGAACCGTTTTATTGAGCGGGCCATAGAACTGAAACACGAACGGCAGGTCGGAGTGCAGCACCATCAGCTTGTCGGCAAGACCGTTGGCCTTATTTTTGAAAAGCCCTCCACCCGCACCCGGGTTTCATTTGAGGTTGCGACCTATGGGCTGGGGGGTCAGGTGATTTTTCTCTCCAGTAAAGATACCCAGCTTGCCCGTTCCGAGCCCTTAAAAGATATGGCCAGAGTGATGGATCGTTATGTGGACGCTATGGTGGTGCGGACTTTCGGCCAAGAGGTGGTGGACGAACTGGCCCACTATTCATCAGTGCCGGTGATCAATGCCCTGACCAATCTTCATCATCCCTGTCAGATTCTCAGCGATATGATGACCGTGATTGAGAAAAAAGGGCCGATTGAAAACCTCAAAATTGCCTGGGTGGGTGATGGCAATAATGTCGCCAACTCCTGGATTCAGGCCGCTGAATTTTTTGGTTTTGAACTGATTCTCGCCTGTCCTGAAGGCTATGATCCCCATCCTGACATCCTCCACAAAGGTCGCAGCAATGCGAGCAAACCCATTGTTCTGGTGCGCAGTCCACAACAGGCAGTGGCCGAGGCTGATGTGATCAATGTGGATGTCTGGACATCCATGGGACAGGAAGGACAAGAAGATACACGATTGGCGGCTTTTCGAGCATTCCAGGTCAACAGCGCCCTGTTGGCCAAGGCCCCGGCCTCAGCTATTGTCATGCACTGTCTGCCCGCCCATCGTGGTGAAGAAATCACCGAAAAAGTCTTGGAGTCAAAACAATGCGTGGCTTTTGACCAGGCAGAAAATAAAATGCACATGCACAAGGCGATTCTTGAGCTGTTGATTGCCACCTGAATCCTGCAAACACAGGACATTCCACATGACATTCGACGGTCAAGCGATTGCAGATTGAGGAACAAGATAAAGAAGAAGGGGAGAAAATGACAGTTGTGAAGAAAATCGTGCTGGCCTATTCCGGTGGGCTTGACACCTCAGTAATTTTGAAGTGGTTGTCGGAAGAATACCAATGCCCTATTGTTGCTTATGCCGCCGATGTCGGCCAGGAGGAAGACTGGGATGCGGTGCGAGCCAAAGGACTGGCCACCGGCGCTGAAAAGGTCATTATTTCCGATCTGAAAAAAGAGTTTGTCGAAGACTATATCTTCCCAGCCTTCCGCTCCAATGCCATCTATGAAGGTTCGTATCTGCTGGGAACTTCGCTGGCTCGGCCCATCATTGCCAAAGAACAGGTGCGTATCGCCCATGCCGAAGGGGCCGATGCGGTCAGCCACGGGGCCACTGGCAAAGGCAACGATCAGGTTCGTTTTGAGCTCGCTTATCTGGGTATTGATCCCAGCCTGACCATCATTGCCCCCTGGCGGATCTGGGATCTCAATTCGCGAACAAAGTTAGTCGAATACGCCAAAGAACACAAAATTCCGGTGCCAGTGACCAAGGAAAAGCCCTACAGTTCCGATGAAAATCTGCTTCATATCAGTTTTGAAGGCGGCATCCTCGAAGACCCGTGGAACGAGCCGGATGCGGCCATGTTCAAGCTCACAGTTGCTCCAGAGGAGGCGCCTGATGTCGCACGCTATCTGGAGATTGAATTTGCAGGCGGCGACCCGGTGGCCCTCGACGGAGTAAAAATGGATCCTTTGCCCCTGTTCATGAAGTTGAATACCCTGGGCGGGACCAATGGTATTGGACGACTGGATCTGGTAGAAAATCGCTTTGTGGGTATGAAGTCGCACGGTGTCTATGAAACCCCGGGCGGTACCATCCTCCGCACGGCTCACCGTGATCTGGAAACCATCACCATGGATCGGGAGGTCATGCGCATTCGCGATTCCCTCGTGCCTCGCTATGCCGAACTGATTTACAACGGATTCTGGTTTTCGCCGGAATGCGAGCTTTTACAGACCACCATGGATGCCAGCCAAAAAACAGTCAATGGCACGGTGCGACTCAAACTCTACAAAGGCAACTGCATACCCGTGGGCCGCAAATCCAATCAGTCCCTCTATCAGGAGAGCTTTGCCACCTTCGAGGCCGATCAGGTCTATAATCAGGCCGATGCCGGCGGCTTTATCCGTCTCAATGGTCTGCGCCTGCGGATTGCTGCCATGCAGAAAAAATAGTGTGTAACCAAATGAAATAACTGACTATTTTTTTCGTAAAAAATCACGCTTCCAGGAAAATTCGTTGAATGGATTTCGAGATTATTGGGAATATCGACCTGCCAGAAACATTTGCGCAAGGTTCCAGTATCCGGAAAATATCTCGCCTCCGGAAATTCTACGGAGATGGTCGTTGGCGAAAACGCAAAGGGTATGCTACTGTGCGATTGTCAGACGGCACAGTGCTGAAAGCTGAAATCCACTGGTATGAGGCAACAGGTATTGGCAAGCGAGAGTTCAAGATAAGGGCCTCGGCAAGAATAAATCGTTCCGTATTGCGCAGGATTTTCAGTCATATTC
>DYDK01000164.1 GCA_020717935.1 Desulfocapsa sp. | reverse complement strand
ATGAGGCCCGGGCGTTGATCCGGGAGCTGTTTATTTCGTCAGCCGAACTTATCCCTGATGAAAACGCCAGAACACTCTCCGTCAAAATTCATCGTATGGCGAGTCCCACGCATGACCGGGCAATTGCAGCGCTGCTGGAGGAACTCAATCAATTAAACTTCTGCCACCCTGAAACAGGGTGTCGATTTATTTACACACTGGTTTGACATCATAAAAAGTGCCAACGCCAAGTGCGCCCGGATCAGGAAATCTGAACTTATTCTTGCTCGACTCCTTAGCAAATAATGATGCGCGGATTTTCTGAAATCGTCATTAGGGTCTCGGCCAGAATAAATTGTTCCATATTGCGCAGGATTTTCAGGCATATTCGAGGAGTGGAAAGAGGCGCATAGCAGGGCTATGAAACTCTTTCCGTGACGAAGAAGATGCCTGAAAAGACCAGCAAGATGGGATGATTTATTCTGGCCGAGGCCCTTAACCCTGCCTTGGTCTCACCTGGCCAGCAGTCCCCGCACAAAGGCCGCGACGGACTCTCCCAGAACACGCAGTTCATAGCCACCCTCCAGAAGAGAGAGGAGTCGCCCATCACAATGACGATGACTCCAGGTGCGGACACAACGACCGAGCTGTTCATAGACCCCTGTTGAATAACAAAGACCCGACATTTCATCGGCACGATGACCATCAAAGCCAGCAGCCACGATCAGGGCATCAGGCCGCCAGGCGGCGATCTTTTCTGCCACCGGCCCGTAGAGCATCTTTAACAACTGTTCATCTCCGGCCCCCGGGGCCAGCGGCACATTGAGAATAGAACCTCGTCCCTCACCCAGACCGCTCTCATCGACATATCCCGTCCCCGGATAGCTGAAACTGGGATGTTCATGGATGCTGACATAGAGGGTATCAACCTCCCGTTCAAGTGCCGACTGAATCCCGTTGCCGTGATGGGCATCAAAGTCAAAAACCACCACCCGCTGACGACCATACTGTTGCTGCCAGTAACGAGCCGCCACCACACAGTTATTCAAAAAACAAAAGCCAAAAGGTCTGACCCGTTCGGCATGATGGCCCGGCGGCCGCACCAGACACAAGCCCTGCTCTGCCTGCCCCTGTTCCAGCAGATCAATGGCTTTCAGCCCGGCGCCAGCTGCCAGAACGGCTATCTCATAGGAGTCATAACAAATTTGATTATCAACATGATCGATAAAGGTCTTGCCGGAGAGCACCGCCTCTTCAAAGCGAAAAAGCCAGCCTTTATCGTGGGCAGCCAGCAGCCATTGTCTGTCGGCTGGACGGCTGGGCTGAAAATCCAGGAGGGAGGAAAATTCGCTCTGTTCAAGGGCGGTGATGATACCCTGCAAACGAGCCGGAATTTCAGGGTGATTCGACCCTGTATCATGATCGAGAAAACGAGCGTCACTGATGATGGTCAAAGGGGACGGGGAAGCAGGCATAATCATCTCGCAAGAAACCACGGAAGAAAATATGAAGTTGAAGTCATCCTTTCTTTTGGTGTATCCTGCAAGGGAGACGATGTCAAATGCTATTCAATCTCACGACCTGAATGAGGTGTTTTTGAAACCTTCTTTGAGCCAAACGACAATTTTACCAGATACAGCCACCCTTAGGGCCTGTCCACAAATAACTTGGACATGATTGCGCTCAGATTTAGGTTAGATTTGGTTGCGGCGATTGAACAAAACCGCAATCGTAGTTGTGCTACGATGAGGATTTTGTGATTGAGCCGCAGCCAAAGATAGCCTGAAGATGAGATGCAATCTGTTCAAGTGATTTGTGGACAGGCCCTTAACAACAGGAGCCCCTCACAATGACCACAGTCACCCTCTACCGCTCCGCCCTCTGACCTCGGTGCCATCTGGCGCGCAAGACTCTGTATGAGTTGCTTGAAAGCCATCCTGAGATAGAGCTTGAAGAAGTGGATATTGTTACTAACCCGTTGCGGGCATGGAAGGATGGGGTTCGTTTTATCCCCACCCTGAAGAGTGGCGACACAACCCTGACCGGCCTTTTTCTCAGCCGGAAAGAGATTCAGGATTTTTTACAAAAAGCGGGGTAAGGGACTCGGAAATGACCAAAATACCATCTTGCTTCCTATCTTTTGGCTACCTTTGACTGTGCCGCAATCACAAAATCCTCGACGAAACACAATTATGTCTGCGGTTTCGGAGTCTCGCAAGCTCGCTTACCTGTTCAATCGGCACAGCCAAATTTAACCCAAATCTGGTCGCAATTCAGGTACATTGGTAATTTCCGAGTCCCTAACCCATATTTAACACTTGCAGTGCCATAAATGTCAAAAAGGTGGGGCGATAGTGACAAGAATACGCATATCGGAATCGGCCTTGACCCCATGCGGCTCGTCAATATCACTGACCAAAATATCGCCAGCCATTGCTGAAATTGCGATCTCTTCCTGACCAAGGAACCAGCCGTTCCCTTCAACCACTTGGATACTCACCTGGCCCTCGGATGGATGCCGGTGCACTGGAAAGATCTGCCCAGCTTGAAGATTAAAATTCAAAATTCTCACAAAAGGGGAATCGTGGAGCAGGAACCGTTTTATTCCTTTCTCTTCAAAGACCCTGTGTTCAGCCAGATGAATTATCTTCATGGTATTCTCCTTGCAGTTTCGTCGTTCATGTAATGGACTTCTATGGCTCTGCCTTATTGCTCTGACTCCCATGCGCCGCATGGGAACCCATCCCGGCCTGCGGTGCAGTCCCTTACAAAAAGCGCCATCTTATTCCATTTCTATTTCAAACATTCACTTATCGTATAGACACACACACCATCCCCCATTGTTAGCAGTGGCCTATCACCAATTACCCTTTTTTGCAATATTGCAGTTTTGATTTAGAAGCTGAATTAAAACCGCTGATACTGGTGCCAACGCCAAGCGGTAGCGATAATCTCATCAATCTCGGTATAATGCGGTTTCCAGCCGAGCTTTTTCATGGCCAGAGCACTGTCCGCCACCAAGATTGCCGGATCACCGGCTCGGGGTGGGGCCGAGGTGAAGGGAATTTTTCGGCCCGTTACCCGCTCGGCAGAGTGGATCATCTCCAGCACCGAAAAACCGTTTCCATTGCCCAGATTAAAACCGTGGGCATCATCATTGTTTTCTAAAAATGACAGAGCCAGAAGATGGGCATCACAAAGGTCATTGATGTGGATATAATCCCGAACACAGGTGCCATCCGCCGTGGCATAATTCTGACCAAAGACTTTGAGTTCCCGCTGTTGAGTCAATAAAGAGCAGAGCACATTGGGAAGAAGGTGCGTTTCCGGCAAATGCGATTCACCAATCTCACCAGCGGGATCGGCGCCGGCAGCATTAAAATACCTGAGACTGACCGAGCGTAATCCATAGGCCCGATGATAATCACCCAAAATATGCTCGACCATGAGCTTGGTTTCGCCATAGGGATTAATGGGTCGTGTAGGATGCACTTCGCTAATCCGATCCTGAATGGGGTTCCCAAAGATGGCCGCCGATGAGGAAAAAATAAATTTCTGTACCCCATGATGACGCATGGCATCCAACAGATTCATGGTCCCAAGCACATTGTTGGCATAATAGAGAGCGGGATGGACAACAGACTCCCCAACCAATGATTTAGCGGAAAAATGCATTACCGCATCAAAGGAATGGAGGGCAAAAAGGGAGTTCAAATCATCGGGCCGTAAAAGATCACCCAGCGCCAGAAGAACACCAGGGGGAACAGCCTCTCTGTGACCAGTGCTCAAGTTGTCAAAAACCGTCACTTGATACCCCTGCCCGACCAGCATTTTTACCATGTGAGAACCGATATATCCGGCCCCACCACAAATGAGAATATTCATACAGTCACGAGAAAAAGATAAAGTTAATCCGTCATTCAAAAATAATTCATGCGATCGAACGACATTAACGGCATAAGGGACCGAAAAGAAATGGGGGAAAAAAGAGTATTTCTTAATGTTCCCCTGAATCCGTGGCACAAAATATGCATGCCGTTTTGTACAAGCAAAAACAGAGTGTCACCATCCAGCTACCAGCCAGTAAAGATATTTTTTCCGATTATTCCACTACCAACA
>DYDK01000163.1 GCA_020717935.1 Desulfocapsa sp. | reverse complement strand
GGCAACAAGGTTATGTGAAATCTTCGTTTCTGAAAACCCTTTGAGAGCCTTGTGTGCACGACTCTTGAGGTTTCCGTTCAAGCACTATCATAGCAATTCTCCCGTTAATACTACACTTCCTTCAGTAGAAAGCTCCTGACGGCAGCATTCCCCCTCGGAACTTCAGCCCATTTCATTGTGATTCGCAGAAAGAAAAAGGTTGACGCACCGCCTCGCCATAACTATATAACCATATAGCAATACACTCATACAGCTTCACATTGGAGAGACCATGAAAAATTTTATCAAAGTCATGAAGGCCCTATCCGAACCCAATCGGGTCAAGATCATCAAGATGCTCCAGCAGCGAGAGAACATGTGCGTTTGCGAGCTTCGGACAATGCTGAAACTGGCCCAACCCACCGTCTCCAAGCATCTCAAAATACTGGAAGAGGCCGAATTGATTGCATTTGAAAAGGACAAGCTGTGGGTCAACTATCGGCTCAACTCGAGAGGAGGCTCGATCTACAGTGCCGCCATGCTCACACAACTCGGACAATGGCTGAACGAGACGCCGGAAATCACCGAGATCTACCGGCTCCTGCCCGACATTGACCGAAAAGATATCTGTAACTAGTGCCTGAACGAAAACTACATAAAACTCACCAAAACAAGCTGTTAGATATAATTTTGGTGGCGAAGATTTTGAGATATTACTGCCAAAACCTGAAAAATAGGTGACATGGTAACAAAAAGAGCAAAATTCCACAAATCTTCGCTGCTCGAATTGTAATGTAACATTATGTTTGTTCGAGAGAAATAGGGTTTTCGTTCAAGCACTAACTAAGGGAATCCATCATGCAACCCATCACTACCATTCGACCACTCCAGGCTGCGCCACCGCCCGCCCCACCGCTCACACCTACAGCGAAGCTCAAATATCTCTTCATCGGCCTGGCTGGCGTGGGACTCTGGTATGCCCTTTATTCGCAGTTGTACCGTCTGGCCGAACTCCTGGCCTTTTCCCTGTTGGGCCTGAAACCAGGCAGCCATCTGGGCGAGGCCGTGCTCTTCTTTTTCTACGATACCCCCAAGGTCTTGATGCTCCTCACTCTGATCGTCTTTGCGGTGGGGATCATTCGCTCCTTTTTTACGCCGGAACGAACCCGCAAGTTCCTGGCCGGTAAGCGTGAGTCGGTGGGCAATGTCCTGGCTGCTCTGCTGGGCATCGTCACCCCGTTCTGTTCCTGCTCGGCAGTCCCGCTGTTTATCGGCTTTGTCACCGCCGGGGTGCCGCTGGGCGTGACCTTCTCCTTTCTCATCTCCGCCCCCATGGTCAACGAGATCGCCCTGGTGCTGCTTTACGGACTGCTGGGTTGGAAAGTGGCGGCGATCTATCTGGGAACCGGCCTGTTGATCGCTATCGTCGCCGGCTGGACTATTGGCCGTCTCCACATGGAGCACGGAATCGAAGACTGGGTACGGGAGATGCATCTCAATGCCGCGCAGATCCCGGATGAACAACTGACCTGGGCCGATCGCTTTGGTCACGGCAAAACAGCGGTGCGGGATATCGTCGGCAAGGTCTGGATCTACATGATCGCCGGAATCGCCGTAGGCGCAGGGATTCATGGCTTTGTTCCCGAAAATTTCATGGCCCAGATCATGGGCAAGGAGGCCTGGTGGTCAGTGCCGATATCAGTCCTCATCGGCATCCCCATGTACTCCAACGCCGCCGGTATTGTGCCGATCGTCGAGGCCTTACTCGGTAAGGGCGCGGCCCTGGGCACGGTGCTGGCCTTTATGATGAGCGTCATCGCCCTGTCCCTGCCGGAGTTGGTCATTCTTCGTAAAGTGCTCAAGCCACGGCTTATTGCGGTTTTTATCGGAGTAGTCGGCGCCGGCATTATGCTGGTCGGCTATCTTTTCAATAGTATCATCTAAAACAGAGGTCAATCATGGAAATCAAGGTATTGGGGCCAGGATGTGCAAAGTGCAGCGAGGCGGAAAAGATCATGCGATCGGCAGTGGATGAGGCCGGAGTTACGGCCACCATTGACAAGATCAGCGACTTTCAGCAGATCGCCCAGCATGGCGTCTTTTCCACCCCGGCGGTGGTGATCGACGGTCAGATCAAATGTGTCGGCAAGGTGCCAAGCAAAAGTGAGGCCTTGGCCTGGCTCAAGGGATAAACCAGCGGACAGCGGAGGTGAGCGATGCAAACCATCATCATTGAATGGCAACACCTGGATGTTGCCGGGGCAACCTGCCGGCGTTGCGCCGATACCGGCGCAGAGCTGATTCAGGCAATCGCTCGACTACAGGTCGAATGTGCGCCCAAAGAGGTGAATATCGTCTTTAGAGAAACAAAACTCAAAGCTGACGAAATCGCTCACTCCAAAACCATCCTGATCAACGGTATCCCCCTTGAAACAATCCTGCCCGATACTCAGGCCTCGGCGAGTTGCTGCACCTCGTGCGCCGACCTCACCGGCCGACCGGAGCAGTGCCGTACCCTTGTTCACTTGGGACACGAGTATGAAACGATTTCGCAAGATCTGATTCGGCAGGCAGTGTGCCTGGTTGGCGGGTGTTGCTAATACCCTATAAATAATGCCTCCTGGCAGTCAGCCGGCAGTATTTCTTCCAAGTCACATTCGAAACAAGACCGAGAAGACAAGCGAGCAGCGTCGAGGCAGTACAACGAGTACGGCGAAACACTGTGCAGTGCAGGCGACGAAGATATTGGTTTGAATGCGACTTGGAATTACAATCAACTTTGAGATAAAAACAGAGAAAGGAAAAGCCTTATGTCGCTACATTAAATTCGTAAACAATGTGTCTCATTTTCATTGACATGTTCCGTTGTTGCAAAACTTGTAACGCCTCTTCTTGAAACATAAATACTCCTATATGATCGAATAGCTTCAGGAATTACGATAATCAAATTTTGTTTCCTGTCATAAACCAGTAGTGAATATAAAGAGTTTTTTAAAATGTTGTTTTGAATGGTGAAATGGTCTCTTTAATCAAAGGTAGTATCTTCTTTATCCATTCCTCTGAAATACAATGAGCTCCCACCCTGTAATTAATTTTGGAAATACATAGTCACTTCTGTTGATCATGCGCATTATACCAATCATGAACCTTTCATCTGTTGTAAGATTATTTTTTTCATAAATTGATGCATCTATGCCCAAATCGGCCATTGCCCGTTTGATATCAAGAATCCCAACGCCATCTGGGATTCCACTTGAGAGAGAAGCATTAAAATGTGCCGCCATCGCTCTAAAGTTTAAATACATAGTTCTGCAAAAAACTGCTTCTCATATTCAGGAAAATGAAAACCTATCTCGTAATTTTCAAAAGTATGGAATTGCCGGTGTATCCATGTGAACTGTGGCCCGATAGAAGTGCCTGCAATCAGGTAGTAAGGCTTTTCTGGACATCTGTTGATTGCCTTCCACAAAAAAGAATTTTGCTGGTCAAAAAAACAATCAAAATTGTCACCTAATGAATGTCCCGGCTGTATGGTGGCAAGAATATATGGGGAATAACCGTTTCGGGAATAGAGAACATCGCAGGCGACGCTTCCTTCCAAAGCAAGAAAGAAAAAACTAAAATAGTCTGGGCCATAGAGTGCGGCCGTACCCTCCTTGCGTCGCCATATTGACCAGTGGCCATACTGTTCATAGTTTTTGTGCATATCATGCTCAACGGTATGAAGGCGCTCATTCCAAAGTGGTGATTCCATTGATGAGCAACCGTTATAAATGTTTAATTCTGGGAAACTATGAGGATTATTTTGCTGGTTCCTTTGTCTTTCTGGTAAGTTGACATGAGGGGATTGCCAACCCTGGGGAGCAATTTCATCTCGAGAAACATCCCTTTCTAACCCATATTTAGTGTTTGAACGGAAACAAATAATCTTTGATGTTCCATATGGTTATAGAAACATTTCCGTTTGAAGATTTACCGAGTCCATGTCATTTTAGCTAAATCAAAGAATCTTATTTTTAGTTATATCTTTGAACTTATTGTATTTTATGGTATAAGTTAAGGCTTGAACTGGAGCATTTTTCCTTCTACTATCAAAATCTTCGGGATATAAAACGACATGAGA
>DYDK01000162.1 GCA_020717935.1 Desulfocapsa sp. | reverse complement strand
CTCCTGCGTCCCATAACTCCGGTGTCCAGCGGAAATATGGGTAAAGGACAGCCTTAACCAAGGAGGGGGCTTTAAGCTCCCCTCCTAATTTAGGAGGGGTTGGGGGTGGTTTAGGGTGAGGGGTGGTCGATGTTGAATGTGACAAAATAGAAGTAGAGGAGAATGGACTTTTGAGCGAAAAATCGCAACATTCTACGACGATTGCCAAGTCCGCCGGGACCGTGGGCATAGCGGTGATGTGCAGCCGGGTGCTGGGGCTGGTGCGGGAGCAGATTTTTGCCGCCATGTTTGGCGCAGGCTTTGCCTATGACGCCTTTGTGGTGGCCTTCCGGATTCCCAATCTGCTCAGGGATCTTTTTGGCGAAGGGGCGCTGTCTGCCGCCTTTGTCACCATCTTTTCCAAGTATGACACCAACAGAACCCAGGAGGAGACCTGGCGGTTGGCCTCCAATGTCCTGGTCTTTTTCGCCATCATCCTGTCGCTGATCACCCTGCTCGGCATCTATCTGGCCCGGCCTCTGGTTGACTTGCTGGCCCCTGATTTTGCCAAGGTCAGCGGCAAGGCCGAGCTCACCGCCACCCTTACCGTCATTATGCTGCCCTTTCTGGTTTTTATTTCGCTGGCGGCAGTGGTCATGGGGATGCTGAATACCAAGGGCCGTTTTTTTGTCCCGGCCATGGCCTCCTCTTTTTTTAATCTGGGTTCCATAGTCGGCGGGGTAGGGCTGGCCCTGCTCCTGCCCCGGTATGGGCAGCCCGCCATTGTCGGTATGGCCTGCGGCACCTTGATTGGTGGGGCGATGCAGCTCGGCGTTCAGGTGCCGACACTGTTCAAGACCGGGTTCCGTTTTTTCCCCCATCTGAATCTGCGTGATCCCGGCCTGCACAGTATCCTCAAGTTGATGGTCCCGGCCACCATCGGGCTTTCGGCCACCCAGATCAATATCTTCGTCAACACCAGCTTTGCCGCCTCCTGCGCCGAGGGCTCCGTCTCCTGGCTGAATTATGCCTTTCGTCTGGTGCAGCTTCCCATTGGGGTCTTTGGTGTCGCTTTTTCCATTGCCGCCATGCCGGTCATGGCCAGACATGCCGCCAGAAAGGACATCCCGGCCATGCGCGAGACCCTGGTGTCGTCACTGACCATGGTCTTCTGTCTGACCGTCCCCGCCACGGCCGGACTGATCCTGCTCTCAGAGCCGATTATCCGTCTGATCTTTGAACGCGGCGCCTTTACCGCCTTTGATACCGTGGCCACGGCCCAGACCTTGACCCTTTTTTCCGCCGGCCTTATGGCCTATTCATCGAATAAGATTCTGGTGCCGGTCTTTTACGCCCTGAACACCACCCGGTATCCGGTCATCGCCAGCTCTCTGGCGGTAGGCGCCAATATCCTGATCATCAATCTGACCATCAGTACTTTTCAGCACCAGGCCATTGCCTTATCCACCTCCTGCACCATGTTCCTTAATTTTCTCTTTTTAAGCGCGGCGCTCTACTGGAAGATCGGCGGTTATTCGCTCAGGTCTCTGTTCAAGGGGCTGGGCAAGATTGTGGTTGCTACTGCCGGTATGAGCCTGTTGCTCTATGGGGCCAGGATGATACTGGCCGGTTTTCTGGTCGGCAATATCATCCAGCAGCTTTTGGCCGTGGCACTGCTTATTTTTTTGGCAGCATGTCTCTATGCCGTGATTCTGCACCGTTTGAAATTGGCGGAGTTGACCGAGATCACCGCCAAAATCCGGGCCAGGTTCTCATGATGTCCTCCACCTTGGATACCCATTATTGATGGCAGCCCAGACACCCACTCCTTCCCCGACCAAACCCGTAAAGTCTGAGCTGCTGGCCCCGGCCGGCAGTATCGAGGCCTTTTTTGCCGCCTTCGATCATGGCGCCGATGCTGTCTACTGCGGGCTCAAGGAATTTTCCGCCCGAGCCAAGGCCCGGAACTTCACCCTGGCCGATGTCGAGCGGATGACAACCTATGCCCACAGCCAGAAAAAACAGCTCTATGTCACCCTCAACACCCTTATTAAAGAGGCCGAACTGCCGCGCCTGGTGGACATCCTGGGCTCTTTGGCTGCTATTCGGGTGGATGGGCTGATTGTCCAGGATCTCGGGGTCTGGCGGCTGGCCCATGCCCATTTTCCCCAACTGCCACTCCATGCCTCCACTCAGATGACCGTTCATAACGGCGCCGGGGTCAAGATGCTGGAACGGATGGGCTTTGCCAGGGCGGTGCTGGCCCGTGAGCTGTCACTGGCCGAGATCGCTGAAGTCCGCAGCCAGACTACCATTGAACTTGAGCATTTTGTCCATGGGGCCCTTTGTTTTTCCATCTCCGGCCAGTGTCTTTTTTCCTCGGCCCTGACCGGCGCCAGCGGCAATCGCGGCCGCTGCGCCCAACCCTGCCGCCGCCGTCTGCATAACCGCAAGCAACCGGGTTACCATTTTTCCACCAGTGATCTCAGCGCCATCGAGCTTCTGCCCCAGCTGCTCAAGGCCGGGGTGATGAGCTTCAAGATCGAGGGGCGGATGAAGAGCGCCGAGTATGTGGCCCGGGTGGTGGCGGCCTATCGCCTGATGCTTGATGCCCCGGAAAGCCAGCGCAAGACCGCCCTCCTGGAGGCCGCCGAACATCTGGAACTCTCTTTCGGCCGCCAGGCCACCAAGGGTTTTCTCACTGGTTTTGTCCCCACCGGCATTGCCGATTCAACCCAGCATGGAACTCTGGGCCGCCATCTGGGTGATGTGGTCTCGCTGCGCGGCGGCATGATCGGTTTTACGGCCAAAGAACGGCTGCATGTGGGCGACCGGATCCGGATTCAGCCGCAGAATGATCAGGCCGGGATCGGCTTTACGGTGCGGGAACTTTTTTGCGAACAAAAAAAATCGAAGGCGGCCAAGGCTGGTGACTTTGTTCAGGTCAAGATTCCGGAAAAGGGCGGTTTCTTCCGGGCAAGGGATGCGGTGTTCAAGGTGGGCGGCAAGACGCTGTTTACCCTGAACCCGGATGCCTGTCTGGAGCGGCTGGCTCAAGTGGCTCTGGTTCCCCGGACTGAAGGGGAAATCAAGCTGCGGGAGGCCGCTGTCACTCAGGCCCTGGCCGCTTTTCTGCCGAAAATTACGGTGGAACCGACCGCGATGCCGGAGCTCACGGTCCGAGGCCGGGAGATCCAGGATATCGGACTGCTCGATGACCCACAACAGATGGCGCGCCTGGAGCTGCCGCTGACCTCTCGAAACCTTGCCGCCCTCAAGGGGGTTGAAAAACAGTTGGCGCAGAAGAAAGAACGGCTGTCCTGGGAGCTCCCGGCCATGCTCTTTGGCCCTGACTGGATAGAATACCGGCGGGCGATCCAGATGCTGCATGCTTCAGGATACCGGAGATTCAGAATTAACAATCTTGGGCATCTCCCTTTGTTTGCAGGACTTTCTGATGTGATCCTGCTTGGCGGCTTCCGCTGCTATACCCTCAACAGCCAGGCGGCGCTGGCCTGGCAGGAGCTGGGGCTGGCCGAACTGACCCTGAGCCTGGAAGATGAACAAAAGAATATCAGCGACCTCTACCATCGACCGCTGACAGTTCCTCTGGCCGTAACAGTCTACAGCGCCGTCACCCTGCTCCTGTCGCGGATTCCCCTCAAGGGGCTGCGTTCCGGCAATGTGCTCCATTCCGACAAGGAGGAAGAGTACCGTGTCATCACCGACAGTGGGCTAACCGAGGTCATGAGCGGCCAGGATTTTTCGCTGGTGGGTCGCCTGCGGGAACTGCGGGAAATGGGGTGCGCCCGGATCAGTGTCGATCTCAGCCATTGCGGCGCAGTTTCAGCAAAAGGGCGACAGGTCCTTGCGGCTTTGGCCTCAGATCAGCCTCTGCCGGACACCTTCACCTTTAACTATTTGCAGGGGCTTTCCTGATTTATCCGACGAAAGTTGGAAAAAGGAAATGAAGTATGGATCAGATGGCAATTGCTGTAACGGGTGCCACGGCTATTTGGTTGAGCCAGGATGAACGAGCGGAATGGCGGAAGTGAGCCTGCATTTTTTCTTTGTGCAGTCAGCCACAATAGGCCATTGTGATATGATGATTGCCCGACACGCAAGGGTAACCGGAATGATTTTGGTGACAAATAATGAAAACAGACCTCGTCAATCATGGATAAGCAATAGCCTTGGAACCCTCTGTTTCATTG
>DYDK01000161.1 GCA_020717935.1 Desulfocapsa sp. | reverse complement strand
ACCCAAATCCGAGCGCAATTTTGTCCAGTTTATTTTGAGTAGCCTCCTTAACAAAAAGCCGAAACCGCATCAAGAAATACCCCTGGTGTCAAGTGTGGATCAAGATCAGCCTGACAACGAAGAATCAGGAACTCAGAAATTACTCCTGAGCCCCAATGATACCACGGGCCAGCCATACCAGCACCAGTACCGGCAGTCCCATCAATGCGGTCATAAGAAAAAAAGACTGATACCCAAGCGAGGAAGAAATCGTCCCTGAATAGCCACCGATGAGTTTAGGAAACAGAGTCATCAGGGAACTGAACAGGGCATACTGGACAGCGGTAAAAGAGATATTGGTCAAACTGGAGAGGAAGGCAATAAAAGCGGTGCTGGCCAGTCCGGCACAAAAGCTGTCAGCAGCAATGACCGCCGTCAGCAGGGTGATGTCAACGCCGCTTCCAGCCAGCAACATGAAGAGAAGATTCGTTCCGGCAGCCAGCAGAGCACCAGTAAACAGGATAACAAAAACCCCAAAACGAAGAGTCAGTATCCCGCCAAGAAAGCCGCCCAGCAAGGTCATCCCCAGCCCGAAACTCTTGGTCACTGTGGCAATCACATTCTTGCTGAACCCCATATCCAGATAGAAGACATTGGACACCACTCCAAGCACAATATCAGAAACTCGATAAAATCCCACCAGGGTTAGGAGCAGAATGGAAAGTTTCAGTCCATATCGACTGAAAAAATCCTGCACCGGAGCAATGAAGATTTCTGTTACCAGCACCCTGTCAACAAGCCCGCTGCGGATGGCAACAATGGCGACTAACACCGCCATCACCAGCGCCAACAGCAAACGGACGGCCTCCACCGCAAAGCATGTCACCTCGCCACCCGTCGGCGCCAGGTTCCCCTTAACCATCGCGGCGAGCGGGGCACTCCAGAAAAAAAAGTTTCCAAAGGTAAACGCCACCAACACAAACACCAGCAGTAATTGCAGGGAGTGGCGCAACGAAGAATCTCTTCTCAGTGCTCCTTCGTTGTTCTCCGGCTCGGCCATACACAGAGTTGTCAGCACTCCAATCAAGACCACAGCAGCCATGGCCAGATAGGTCTTCTGCCAGGCCGCAAAGCAATACCCTCCTTGCGTACTGCCAAACAGGGTGGCCAGATACAGCGATCCGGCCCCAGAAATCAACATGCCCACCCGATAACCAGCCACATAACTAGAAGCCAGTAAGGCCTGCATGGATGCGACGCTGCACTCGATGCGATAGGCATCAATGACAATATCCTGGGTCGCTGAAGAAAAACCGAGGAGGACCGTTGCCAGGGCCATGATGACCAAGGTGCGTTCGCCACCGGCAGGATCAATACCGGCCATCAGGACAATGGCCAGAATGATGAATACCTGGGAGGTGAATAACCAGGCCCGTCGTCTTCCCAGCCTACTGGTAAGCAGGGGCAGCGCCATTGTATCCACCAGCGGGGCCCAAACGAATTTGAAGGAATAGGCCAAGGCCGCCCAACTGAAAAACGACACCGCCTCCCTATTTACTCCCGCCTCCCGCAACCAGACCGAAAGGCTGGAAAAGATGAGGAGAATCGGAATTCCAGCAGACATGCCAAGAAAAAACATGACCAGCACTTGCGGTTGCAACCAGACATGAAACCAGCGATCGGCAACCGCCCGCGATTCAATTTCCCTGCTCATTCTTGTCTTTTCCATTCATTATGGTTATGATACTTCTGTTAAAAAGAGAAAATAATAAGGGGGGTAGTCGGTTAGTGCCCCCCATAATAAAAATAAGGACCTTAACATTTTCAGCATCCCATGCCCATACAAACCTATAACACTTTAAGCCGCCGCAAAGAGCCGCTCGTTCCCATCACCAGCGGCCATATTAATCTCTATGTCTGTGGAATCACTTCCTATGACTTCTGTCACATCGGTCATGCCCGGTCCGCTCTGGTCTTTGACATGATCGTTCGTTATCTCCGCTATCGTGGCTATACCGTTACCTATATTCGCAATTTTACCGATATTGATGACAAAATTATCAAACGGGCCGCCGAACAGAATGTTGATGCCAGCACCCTGGCCCAGCGATTTATTGATGAATTTTATGTGGACATGGACCGGCTTGGCGTTGACCGCCCTACCCTTGAGCCTCGTGCCACGGAACATATCGCTGAAATGATTGCCCTCATCGAAGAACTGATAGCAAAAGGGCTGGCCTATCAGGCGGGAACGGATGTCTATTATGCCATCAACACCTTTCCCCAATACGGCAAACTTTCTGGCCGTAACCTGGACGACATGCAGGCCGGAGCCCGCATTGCCATTAACGAAAACAAAAATCACCCCATGGATTTTGTCCTGTGGAAAGGCTCAAAGCCTGGAGAGCCCACCTGGGACAGCCCGTGGGGGCCAGGCCGTCCGGGCTGGCATATCGAATGTTCGGCCATGAGTCGAAAATATCTGGGCGACTCTTTTGATATTCATGGCGGCGGTCAAGATCTGGTCTTTCCCCATCACGAAAATGAGGTGGCCCAGAGCGAAGGGGCTAGCGGCAAATGTTGTGCCACCACCTGGATCCATCATGGTTTTGTGACCATTCGGGAGGAAAAAATGTCCAAATCTCTGGGCAACTTCCTCACCATTCGGGAGGTGCTGGCCCACTACCATCCAGAAGCCTTGCGCCTTTTCATCTGCTCCACCCATTACCGCAACCCGTTGGACTTTTCCGAAACGGCAATGGACGATGCCACTGCCGGACTTGATCGTCTGTATGAATGCATGGCTTTTATTGATGACTTGAATAAAAAAGAGAGCAGGGAAGGACAAGCAGCCATTGCCAGTGCGAATGATACCAAGAAATTACAGAGCCTTGAGGAACGATTTCAGAAGGCGATGGATGATGATTTTAATACCGCCTTGGCCTTAGGCATTCTGTTTGATGGGGTCAAGAGTATCAACAAGATCGGCCAGCACCTTCCGACCACGGCCGCACTGAGTGACCTGCAACTGCTGAAAACAGTGGGGAAACTCATCCGCGATTTAGCTGGAATCATGGGCCTGTTGCGAAAAGACGCCGCAAGCTATCTTCTCGAAAAAAAGGCGACCATGCTGGAAGGCCTTGATATTACTGAGCCGGAGATTTTAGAGGCTATCCAGCAGCGCAAGGACGCACGGACGGCCAAAGATTGGGCACGGGGCGACAGCATCAGAGATCATTTACTGGGCAAAGGGATAGAACTCAAAGATAGCGCTCAGGGAACCACCTGGACAGTCAAACGAGGATAATGGACATGAACGATCGCAATTGTGCGCGCTGGCCGGCTGTGGCCGACCGTTTTTATCCGGCGAATCCCCAGATTCTCGCCAATGACATTCAGAAAATGACTCCGACGGGCAGCTCACCCCAAAAGGCCTTCGCCGTTGTCGCCCCCCATGCCGGCTATATCTATTCCGGAGCCGTGGCTGCTGAATCCTTTGCCCGGGTGCACATTCCCGAAACCGTCATCATCCTGGGCCCCAACCATCACGGACAGGGAGCGCCCATTGCCATCTCCACCCAACCCTGGCAAATGCCTCTGGGACAAGTGCCCATCGACACCAGCATCGCTACGGCACTGCTCGCGGCCTGCCCCCACATTGTGGCCGATGAGGTCGCCCATCGTTGTGAACACTCCCTTGAGGTGCAGGTTCCATTTTTACAGATGCGGCAACCCAATCTTGCCATTGTTCCCATCGTCATTTCCCATATCTCCCTTCCTTTGTGCCTGGAAGTCGGAGCGGCCATTGCCACAGTCATCGCCAATGCTGGTAAGGACATTCTGATTGTGGCCTCCAGCGACATGACCCACTACGAGCCTCGTGCCGCCGCCAATAAAAAAGATCATTATGCCCTGAAAAAACTGGCCGACATGGATCCTGCGATTCTGTACCACTCCGTCCTTGATTATAACATCTCTATGTGCGGCATCATACCCGTCACTATCGCCCTGATAGCCGCCAAGGCCCTGGGAGCAACCACAACCGAACTTGTTCGTTACTCCGACTCAGGAATGATCAGCGGTGACAGCAGCCAAGTCGTGGGCTACGCAGGGGTTATTATTTCCTGATGGCGTATTGTTATCGGCCCCTCCCTCTTTTTTCTTGACAGGAAGGCCGAGATTTTCTAAATAGTGCTTGAACGAAAACCTCAAGACCTATGTTCTATAAGGATTCCAAAGG
>DYDK01000160.1 GCA_020717935.1 Desulfocapsa sp. | reverse complement strand
TACAAACCATAGGCAAAAAAGGTGACCGCCAGACCCAGGTACACAATGGCTGCCACTGGCACAATAAGCATTGCCTGCGGCAGTGGGACTTGCGGCAGGGCCAGAAAGGGAGCAAAAAAGAGGACTCCGACCCAGGCCTGAAGGGCAGTGAGAAAAAGGGGCGGATAGAAACAGGTCAGTCGCTTGACGGCGAGGGTGTAAACCGTGGCACAAAGCATGGCCAGGAGCTCATAAAAATTCCCGAGCAGGGGAGCTGGGGCCTGTTCACTTATGATGCCACTGAGGCTGAGAAGAAGAACTCCGACCGTGGCCAGCAACAGGCCAACGATGGCCTGCGGGGTCATGCGTTCCCCAAGAAAATACACCGAGGCAAAGGCGATGAGCAGCGGCAGGATGGCGGTAATCATGGAGGCCTGCGAGGCGCTGGTATTTTGCCTGGCCAGGGCCTCAAAAAAGAAGTAAAGGCAGGGCTCGCTGATTGCCATGATGAGCAAAAGAGGCCAGTCGTGCCGGCGAATGCGGATCTGGCGAAACCGGGGAAGAAAAAAGAAAAAAACCAGCGAGGCCACCAGCATCCGTCCCAGGACAACCACCACCGGATGATAGCCCTGAAAGGCCAATTTCATGGCAACAAATGAACTTCCCCACAGAAACGAGGCCATAATCAGGCAAAGGGAAGGAAGTATCTGGAAATATCGCGAATCCATGAAAAAATTTCAGTTAATGACATCGGGGGGGGAATTGATTATTATTGTTTGCTTGTTTGCCAAGAAATCGGGAGGGAATCATCAGAATAAGAACGCGAGAAAGCTATAATCTATTCCTCTCGATATCCACACAACAACAGAAGGAGGGCCCTTTCTGTGTAATGGCCCCACAATAGAAACGCAACCATAAAGCGAAGATGAAATGAAAATGCAAAAAAGAATAACGGCACGGGGTGGGATGAGAGGTGTTTTAATGGTTACTCTGGCCCTGTCTCTTTACGGTCCGCCCGTCCTTTTCGCGGGCACGGGTGTTAGTGATGGCGTTGGGATTGACGAAGGCAGTGACAAAAAACAAGTCCGCAGCGCTGCCCCGCAAGGCAGCAAAACCACGGGCGATGCGGCTCTGGATGCGGCCACTGCCCAAACCATGGAAGTGATGGCCAAAGTGCCAATGGACGAGGTACAGCGGGACCAGGTCAAGGGTATGCTCAAGGCCTTGAATTACACCAATTTGCGGGTGCTACGGGTTTTTTGTGATCTGCCCGCCATAACCGGTGACAGTATTATGGAGGCCGCCCGCAAGCTCCCGCAGATGGAGATTTCCTTTAATCAACTGGCCATTCTCGAACATTTTGTCACCTTGCCTGGCGTGGACATGGATGCCTGCTGGCAGTTACTAGCAAAACTCAACCATCTGAACTATGTCTCCAGTCGGGTAGCCGTGGCCATTGGCCAGGCCAAGAATCTGCAGCCCACAGCCATGATCGCCCTTATTGATCGACTGGCTACCCTCAATGAGCCGGCCCTTTGGGCCTTCAAGGCCTTTCTGGAGGTGCCCGGACAAACCGCCGAGACCGTGGATAAAGGCCTGCAACTCCTGGCGAAGATGAACGAGAAACAATGCTGGGCCACGGAAAAGAGCTGCAAGATCAAGGGAATGAATCCTGATTCGTCCCTGGTCAATATGATCCAGTTACAGAAACTGAGCCCTACTGATGTCTCCACCGCCCGAAGCCTGTTCAAGCTTGAGGGTGTTACCCCGGCCTCATCGCTGACCTGGATGACCAACTTTTTTGCCACTTCCCAGGAACAGCAGGAGGCCAAGTTTTTTGCCATGAACAGTCAGGAAAAAAGTCTGCTGATCCGTGCCTATGCCGATCCCGACGCCGCAGACGACCTAATCTGGAAGATCAATAATCTCCATGATATCACTGAACCCAACGGACAGGAGGTGGGAATCAAGACGCTCTCCTCCTGTCCGGCCAGCTACCTCCAGGAGATTTTCCAACGATTAGACAGCAAGGTTCAGGCCCGCTTTCAGGGTGATTTTTCTGCGGGGATGGCCGCCGGTCGCGGCGCGGCCATTGCCGCCCTGCGTCGTGCCACTGGCGCCGCCCGCGTCCAGGCCGCCAAGGATGTTATCACTCCCAATGCCTATATTCTTTTGTCTCGGGGCAGTGACCTCTACGACTCCTCCTTTCGAGAAATCCTGGTGCCGGTGGTCAAAGCCCAGGTGGATACGCGATTCGGAGGAAGCCTGCTGGCTTTTCTCAAGACGGTTGATCCTGAAAATGTGCAGGTCTCGGATTTTATTATCAGCCTCGCCCAGAAAGGCAAGCTCACCGTCTTTTTTCCAGCCCAGGTGCGCGAACAGCAACAGGTACTGGATCTGGTTACCACCTCGGCCTTTCAAAACGAAAACAGCCTGATTCTTTTTTCCGCCACCTTCATGACCTTGCTCCAGGCCATCCAGCCAGAGACGAGAACCTATCTGATTTCTAAAATGCTGACCGCCATTCGGGAGCAGAACACGGTCTTTTCCGTCCAGTTGCGGGTCATTCTTCAATACTATGTCCTGGAATATCCACAACTCGTGGGCGAGGTGGATAAGATCAGGATCAAGCTGATGTCGTCGGAATTTGGTGTTATTCCCCTTGATCAGTATGTGCAAACCGGCTTTGCCCAGTGGAAATCCGATGGCAAACTGAGCAGCCTGTCGATCTTCCAGGGTGATGATGATGGCGGGCAATCCTTTCATTCCAACTGCCAGTATTTGATGGCCCACGGCTACCGGCCACGGATCTCCACCTCGTTTTCTCTGCCCGGCGCCAATGCAGGCACGGGGCAGCTCAAGGGACTTCTGGGGGCCCCCTCGCAGAATTTGGGCCAGATTCATGCTCTCCAGAGCCGCTATCCCATCGTCGTGGACTGGATCAAGCAGGTAGGGGGGATTGAAGTTTCCCATTCCGTGGAAGTCTATCACAATGCGGCCCTGCAGCAGGAATTGCTCCGCCAGTTTCTCACCGGTGGTCACGAGATGTTTGCCCAGCGCG
Organism: Desulfocapsa sp.; assembly: GCA_020717935.1. GTDB lineage: Bacteria > Desulfobacterota > Desulfobulbia > Desulfobulbales > Desulfocapsaceae > UBA2270. Next base: position 1,211 of record DYDK01000160.1, on the reverse strand, counting down.
GCCATAGCTATTGGCGCAAGGAACAGTTGCTCGACCCCTTGCAGGAGCTGATGAAGACCAAGGCGATCAGCGACGCCGATCTGGTGGGCAAACAACGATTTTTGAGTCTGGGCTCCTGTGGCGGCATTCGAGCCTATTCCGAACTGGCCACTTTCTTTCACAATAAGGTTGATATCCTGGCCACCGTCGGCACGGGCAAGGCCATCATCAACGACCCCTACAATCAGCTTCTCTTTGAGCTGGTCGCCTCCCGTTCCAATGGCCTCAGCTGGGAGGATGTCAGCGACCAGACGGCCATCATCTTTAAGCATGGAATGGGCGAAGAGTATCTGCAACCCGGATCACTGCCAGCCATTCTTCACAAAATCATGGATCAGAAGCAGATTGAGAAAAAATACGGGGCCGCGGGGATGAGCCCCGAGGTTCAGGACAAAGCAGCTAATGGCCAGCCTCCACAGAATTCTCCGTCGGGAGGCCTGGAAGTGCGGCGGTCAGCCGAGGACGACACTAACTGATCATGCCTCTGATTCAACGCGCGGAACTGGCGAAGTGGCTTGCCGGTGGAGGAATGGAGCAAGGGCTTCAGGTCTTTCTCTTTTTTGGAGAACGGTATCTCTGCCGTGAAGCAGCGGATCTCCTGGAACAGACCCTTCTCGGCGCGAGGCGCGACCAGGAGAAGGGCAACACTTCGGGCGAAAAAAAGCAACGAGGCGGGGTGGTTCATCCCATTGATGGTGATCAGGAGGATATCAGCCGCACTCTTGGCCAGATTATGAATTTCAGCCTCTTGCCGGGCCGTCAGATATATCGGGTGACTGACAGTCGTTTGTTTAATTCCAAGGCGGTGGCTGATAAAATCTGGGACAAGGCCGTGACTGCCCATGAGGGAGGGCAAGCAGGTCTGGCCTGTAAGCACCTTCAGAGCTTGATGGATCTGGCCCAGCTTGCCGCCGATGAATCCTTGACCGATCTGGGGCCGAGTCAGTGGAAGGAACTGCTTGATTTTGCCAAACCCGTCGGCGATCTGAGCTGGGTGGATTCGTTGATCGCCGGAAGCAGGGGGTTGCGCGACAGAGGTAAAGGAGCTGGCGGAGTGGCAAACCTGGCCGAGCGCTATCTGGCCTCCCTGGAAAAGGGGCTGCCAGCCCAGAATTTTCTCCTGCTCAGCGCCGATACCCTTGATAAACGAAAGGCCCTCTTTCTGTTTATCA
>DYDK01000159.1 GCA_020717935.1 Desulfocapsa sp. | reverse complement strand
AAAACAAGAAAAATTTTATGCAACCTCGCAAAACCTTGATAGCAAAGAGCCTGGATGAAGCGAAGCGGAATCCAGGAAATCCCGGCCTCGTGGCAACACCGGTCGTTTGGGGACACGGTCATTTGGGGACATGACCCGAATTGGCTTTTTAATTCGGGATCGTCTCCCCAAATGACCGTGTCCCCAAACGAAAGACCTGATTATGAATATTCAAGCCCTTCTCAATTACGATCGGGAGCATCTCTGGCATCCTTATACTTCGATGACCGACCCTCTGCCTGTCTATGCGGTGGAGTCTGCCTCTGGTGTGCGTATCCGGCTCATGGACGGCAGGGAGCTGATTGACGGCATGGCTTCGTGGTGGTCGGTGATCCACGGTTACAGCCATCCGGTATTGGTGAAGGCTTTGTGTGAGCAGGCGGGGCGCCTGTCCCATGTGATGTTTGGCGGTTTGACCCATGAACCGGCGGTGGAACTGGCACGATTGCTTGTGGAGATGACTCCTGATGGGCTGGAGAAGGTTTTTTTGTGTGATTCCGGCTCGGTGGCTGTCGAAGTGGCGATGAAGATGGCCATTCAGTACCAGATTGCCTCTGGACGACAAAAGCGATGCCGATTCCTGACGATTCGCGGCGGCTATCATGGCGACACCTTTCATGCCATGGCGGTGTGCGATCCGGTGGGGGGGATGCATCATCTTTTTGCTGGCGTCTTGCCGCGCTCCCTTTTCGCCGACCGCCCCGAGTGTCAATTTTCGCAAAGCTGGGACCACCGCGACATTGATTCTTTTGCCCGACTCATTGAGCAGCATCATCAAGAGCTGTGTGCGGTGATCTTGGAGCCCATAGTCCAGGGGGCGGGGGGCATGCGTTTTTATCATCCCCAGTATCTGCGCCAGGTGCGCGCCCTGTGCGATACCTATGGCGTTTTGCTGATTGCAGACGAAATTGCCACCGGTTTTGGCCGCAGCGGGAAGTTGTTTGCCTGCAATCACGCTGGCATCAGTCCAGACATCATCTGTCTGGGCAAGGCTTTAACCGGCGGCATGATGTCGCTCGCTGCGGTTTTGTGCACGGATCGGGTGGCCGAGACCATCTCCAGTGGCAGTCCCGGTGTCTTTATGCACGGTCCAACTTTTATGGCCAACCCGCTGGCCTGCCTCGTTGCCTGCGCCTCCATCCGGCTCCTGCTGGAATCGGATTGGCAGCAGAAGGTGAGCCGTATTGAATCGTTATTGAAACAGGGACTTGCCCCCTGTCGGGAATTGCCGCAGGTAGAGGCAGTGCGGGCGCTGGGGGCGATTGGCGTGGTGGAAATGAAGGCGCCGGTGGTGATGAAAGAGATGCAGGCGGCTTTTGTGGCTCGTGGGGTATGGGTGCGGCCTTTTGGACGGTTGGTCTATGTGATGCCGCCGTATTGCATGACAGAGGAAGATCTGTCCATTGTGACTACGGCCATTGTCGAGGTGGTGGCGGGTGAGGGGCGGTCATGAGCGGTGAGTATCAGAATGAATTGAGTCGTCTGAATGAAAAGGGACGATTGCGACAACTCCGGCCACTGGCTGGGAGATGCGGGTGTCGGGCGCAGTATCAGGGAAGGGAGCTTATTAACCTGTCGTCCAATGATTACTTGGGGATTGCTGGCGATGTCGAATTTCTACGACGATTTTATGCGGGCATGGATGCGGGCATGGATGCGGGCATCGTGCTTGCAAACTACGGTCTTGGCGCGGCCTCTTCCCGTCTGCTGGCAGGCGACACCGAGTTGGCCCACGATCTGGAAGACGAGCTGGCTGCGGCCTACCGTCGCCCGGCGGCATTGCTCTTTAACTCCGGTTATCACGCCAATATCGGTATCCTCCCCGCCCTGCTTGGTAAAAACGATCTGATTCTATCTGACAAACTCAACCACGCCTCCATTCATGATGGTCTGCGACTGTGCCTGGCTGCCCATAAACGATTTGCCAATGGTGATTATGAACAGTTGCATGATCTCCTTGTCACCCATCGTCATCACTATGAACGGGTGGTGATAGTTTCCGAATCGGTTTTCAGCATGGATGGTATTGTTGCTGATCTTGGCCGTCTGGTGCAGTTGAAGAAAGAGTTTGATACCCTGCTTTGTGTCGATGAGGCCCATGCTGTCGGTGTGTATGGTGACAGAGGGTTGGGCAAGGCGGAAGAGCTGGGGTGTATTGCTGATATTGATCTGCTGATGGGGACTTTTGGTAAGGCCTTTGCTTCCATCGGGGCTTTTGTGGTCTGTTCGCAGGAGATGCGGGCCGTTCTGGTGAACCGCAGCCGGTCGCTGATCTTTACCACGGCCTTGCCGCCGGTCATCATCAACTGGAATCGCTTTGTCTTCCAGCAGCAGCAAGGCATGGGCGAACAGCGACGACGACTGGCCGAGATGTCGCGGCAATTACGGCTGGCCCTGGGGGAACAGAAGCTGGCAACGGCTGGCAGCACCAATATCATTCCGCTCATTATCGGCGGTGATCAGGAAACGGTGCGATTGGCTGATACAATGCAGGAGCTGGGCTTTCTGATTTTTCCCGTGCGCCCGCCGGCTGTCCCTGAAGGCACTGCCCGTTTCCGGCTGTCCTTGACCGCGGATATGTGTTGGCCGGATCTGGCAGGTTTGCCGGATATTTTTGCCCGAGAGCTTGCTCGTGTTCGTGGGCGGGATGAGATGAACTGGAGATGAACAGGAGATGAACAGGAGATGAAACATTCCTGGTTGCATCAGCTTCAATGGCAGAAAGAGCGGCTGATTGTCTTCTGCAATGGCTGGGGCATGGATGGCAGGCCATTTCAGCACCTTGGGGCCAGCGAGACCGATGTGCTCATGCTCTTTGATTATCGTGATCTCTCGTTGGATTGTGATCTCGCCGCCCTTTGCAAACGCTATCAAAGCGTTTTTCTTGTCTCCTGGTCAATGGGAGTCTGGGTGGGGCAACAGATATTTCGTTCCTGGTCGCATTGTTTGAGCGGCGCCGTTGCCATCAATGGCACCCTCTGTCCAATCCATGATCATTTTGGGATTCCGGTGGCGGTATATGGGGCTACTCTGGAGCAGTTGGATGCGACCAGCCTCCTGAAATTTTATCGCCGCATGTGCCGAGAACGGAAAATTCTCGACACCTTTCTTGTCCATCAACCGCAGCGATCTGTGGAAAATCAGAGAAATGAACTTGCCGCCCTGCAGGAGATGGCCAGGTGTGAGGGGTGTGAAACGGCAATCTACCAGGACATTCTGATTGCCGATCAGGATTTGGTGTTTCCCGCGAGCAATCAGTTGGCGTTCTGGCAACGAGGGCAAGACGGGCAGAGAGTTCATTCAATGAAGGGTTCCCATTTTCCCTTTTACGACTGGAAGAGTTGGGATGATCTGCTGAATGCGGCAGTGGAAGCCATTTGATGAAAGCCATTTGATGAAAGCCATTTGATGGAAGCTACTCGATGAAAAGCGGTGAGATTGATAAAGGCCGGATTGCCCATTGTTTCCGGCAATCCATGAGCACTTATAACAAAGAGGCCACGGTGCAGCGGCAGGTGGGGAGTCGTTTGCTGGCTCTGGCCGGTGAGTTTCCGGCCATCAGCTATGAGCGAGTGCTGGAGATTGGTTGCTGCACCGGAATGCTGACTCAGATGCTCTGTGCGCAAAAACCGGTTGGCGCCCTGTTTCTCAACGATTTGGTAGCAGAGTTTTTTCCTTCGGTTATGGCTGGGGTTCCCGTTGAGCGAAGGCCAGCGCTATACCCCTGTTTTGGGGATATTGAAACTCTGTCCCTTCCCCAGGACTTGTCGCTTGTTGTGTCAAGCTCCACCTTTCAATGGTTGGCAGACCTGCCCCAATTCTTTCACTCCCTTTCCCGTTCATTGCAGGCCGGCGGATTTTTGGTCTTTTCTCTCTTTGGCCCCGGCACCCTGGCAGAGTTTCGGGAGTTGACCGGAGTCGGTCTTAAGTATCGCGGCTCAGAAGAGATTGGCAAGCTTCTGGCCCGAGATTTTATTGTGGAGAGAGCGCTGGAAGAGCGGATTCCTTTGCTCCTGCCCAATTCCCGGGCCCTGCTGCACCATCTGCGGGCCACGGGCGTAGGAGGCGTGCGCGAATATCGCTGGACCAAAAAGAACCTGAAACGATTTGAGCAGGAGTACCAGGCTCGTTTCGGCACGGATGGCGGGGTGATCGCCTCGTTTGTAGCCCTTTTTTTCGTCGCGCGTAAGAAATGATCGCTTGATTTAGCACTGATTTTGCGCATCAAAAGTAAGCGCTCAAGGAACCCCATCTTTCATTAGGTGGGAAAAGCTGTTTCACTAT
>DYDK01000158.1 GCA_020717935.1 Desulfocapsa sp. | reverse complement strand
TCTGGTTATCCGTATTGGCCATCGGCGCGATGTGTACCGTTAGCGATAAGGGTCTCGGATTGCGTTGCCGCTCCTTCCAGGCTACGGTTCTGTGGAAGCAGCCAGCCAATTTGCTTTAAGGGCCTCGGCAATCAGAGGAGAATATCAAGCCAGTACATTCTTCATCCTTGCCAATAATCCCCAGAAAAATTATACTAACATATAATTTAACCAACAGGAGGCGTATCATGCATACTACCAATCTTCGCAAGGTCGGCGGTTCGGTCATGCTGGCCGTCCCCCCGGCATTTCTTGATCAACTGCACCTGCAAGCGGGGGCGTCAGTCGGCCTGGTCGTCAGTGATGGTTGCCTGGTCGTCGAACCCAAGCCAAGGCCGCGCTACACCATTGCCGAGCTCCTTGCTGTTTCAGACTATTCGCAGCCACCATCGACTGAAGAGCGGGAATGGCTTGATGCCCCGGCAGTGGGTGGTGAGTTGATATGAGGCGTGGCGACATTTATCTGGTCACCCTTGATCCAACTGAAGGGCGGGAACAACGAGGCAGTCGGCCAGTTCTGATCGTATCGCCAGACGAGTTCAACGAGGCGACCAGATTGCCAGTAGTCTGCCCGATCACAAACGGTGGTGAGTTCGCTCGCCGCATCGGCTTCGCCGTCCCTATTTCCGGTATCAAGACAACTGGTGTTATTCGTTGCGACCAGCCCCGTGTTCTAGATATTGGCTCTCGCAATGGACACAAGGTAGACACTCTGCCAACATCAATCATGGCCGAAGTCCTGGCAAGACTGATCCCGATTTTTGAGTAAGGAGTCGAGCAAGAATAAGTTGAACAAAATTTCGCTCAGATTTGAGTCAGATTTGGATGCAGCGATTGAGCAGGTAAGCGAGCTTGCGAGACTCCGAAACCGCAGGCGTAGCAGGGATACGACGAGGATTTTGTGATTGAGCTGCGGCCAAAGATGGCTCAAAGATGAGATGCAAGATGTTCAAGTTATTTTTGCTTGACTCCTAAGCATGTAGGGGCGAATAAAAATATGGGGAGTGTCCCTATTTTTCCCTATTTTTCCCTATTTTTCCTGTTTATGAAATATTCAGGCTAATACCTCCTGCAAAAAAAAAGAAAAACGACGAAGAAAAATTATGCAACAACAAAAAACATCTCCGCTGTAAAGAATATTTGAGTTTATGGGGCGCTCTCAACCAGCTCCGCCAGTTGCTGGCGGGCAAATTCAATGGAGGGGTCGAGGTCAAGGGCCAGGGTGAAGAAATGAATGGCCTCATCATTTTTTCCTATTTTCCGGTAATTAACGCCTAAGTTGGCATAATCCATGGCTGAGTTGGGACTGAGTTCCACCGCCCGGTGAAAATGAAGTATAGCTTGATGATAATCATTTTTCTTGTAAAAGCACACACCAAGCATATTATAAATATCAGGCCGCTGGTCATCCTCGACCAGCCCTTGCTGCAAAACTTCTATAGCCTCATCGTATTCGCCAAGATCTTTAAGGCAATAGCCCTTATAGGAATAAATATAGGGGAGATCCTCCTGCTCAGGCGATAAGGACAAGGCCCGGTCAAAGGCTTGCACTGCCAAAGCGTACTCACCGTTATTGTAAAAATTTCGACCTCGGTAAAAGGCCAGATAATAGGCGTCAGGAATCAGGGCTTCCATCTCCGCCAGTTTTTGCTCAAGATATTCAGGATCATCCACCAATTCCACCAGCAGTTTAGCGGCAAACAGCCCCACATCCTGAATCATGGACCGTTCACGAAAATGGGCCCCCGGGATAATGGTGTAAATGGCCGGAACCTGCAATTGCGGATGAGTGGTATCGAGCATAAAGACCTCCATACCGTTTCCGGACAAGGCGGCCACACAGTTTTCAACCTCGGTTTTAATATTCATATCCGCAAGAAAGGGCATCTGTTGCATGGTGGTGAAACGACCATCACGGGACGCGTCGGTCACAAAACGGACAGCCTCCATTGACAGAGGTTTGGGCAGGCCAGAGGCGATATAATTGGAACCACTGTTAAAATCTCCAGCTAATTGTGCCACTTCAGTCACCGCCCGAATCAAGGCCTTTTCCGGATCAGGAGTGGTGCCCGCGGTAAAGACAATCTCACTGGTTTCAGGAAAGGTACTGCGGTCAATGGCCAGGGCCGCCACGGTGCAGATGCCCGTGTCGAGGCTGAAATCGTTGAGATAAAGTTCGATATTTCGTGAGGCAAATTTTTTCAGCAAATCCTGGGCCACCGGATCACGCACCGAGGCCGGATCAATGGCGGGCGTGGGAAGCTGGCCGTGGCTGACCAGAGAACAAACATGCCGTTCCACGACTTCGGAGATTCCCTGCAAGGCCGCTTCTTCATAGGTGTTTCCGGCAGAGGGGCCGTTAAATTCATTAATGGCAAAAAACCAGGAAAAGGGGATCAGGACATCCTCGCCGCTCTGCAAATGGGTGGCCCAGGTCCACTGCATGGGAATTCCCCGCAGAACCTTTTCCACAAAGGCGGCATCATGACGGCTGTCATGCACCGACTGGAGCAGGAAGGACGGCTCCAGTACCGGATAACCAGCCCCACGCATGTGCTGATAATCACCGATGATAAAATTCTCTTTGTTGTCCTTAAAGGCAAAAAAAGAAAATCGTTCGGCCAGTTCCATACAGGCCGAGGCCTCGGCCTGTATGGGTGAAGAGCCTTTTCCCATCTGTTTTTTGGTGCCGGTCAAGACGGAAGCATCTTCGCCGCAAACGCTGAAAAAAACCGGGATGTCAAGGCGGCCATTATCAATACGACGCACCTCTTTCAAAATATCCAGATCAAGGGTTTTGAGTTTTTCTTTGAAGCGGGCAATGGTTTCTTGAGGCTGAATGGCCTTATCCTGGTCAACGGCACAGTGTTTCAGGCAATCCTGCAAGCGGATAGATTTTTTGTTCATGTTTTTTAGAGGGTTGATTTGACAATGTGCTGCCATCGTCCAGGCCAGGCGCCAGCGCCAAGGTCGCATAACAACAGTCGGGATTCATCTGCTTCGAGGGTCAGGTTTATCTTGAGACGAGTTTCCGGAACCAGCCCCCCGGCTCGCTCACACCATTCTAATACGCTCACGCCCGAAAGAGAAAAGTATTCGTCAAGCCCTAAATCCTGAATTTCAGCGCTATCGGATAATCGGTAAAAATCCATATGATAGAGCGGCATCCGTCCCTGGTATTCATGGAGCAGGGCGAAACTGGGGCTGGTAACAAACTCGGAAGCAGGCACTGCCAAGCCTTGGGCAATGGCCTGGGTAAGCGTGGTTTTTCCCGCACCTAAATCCCCGTCCAGGCAGATGACATCCCCAGGCTGGGCCAGTTGTCCCAGCAGACGGCCAAAAGAGACGGAATCAGCGAGGGTGTGGAGAAGGATGGTTTTCATGCTCTTCTCTTTCTCTTAATGGGAAGGTGGTGGATTTTTCATCCACCAGCTCATCAATAACTGCGTATAATCATAATACAAAGGCAGGGTCTCCGGCTGACTGAAAATGTTCCTATAGGCCAGCCGATAACCATCCATATACCAGTTAGGAATCATATAATAGCCATACCAGAGGACCCGGTCGAGGGCCTTGCAGGCCGCCGTGAGTTCGTCCTGAGTCTGAGCGTAGATAATTTTGTTTACCAAAACATCAACAGCCGGATCCTTGATACCAGCCAGGTTTTTAGAGCCAGGAATATCAGCTGTGGTCGAGTGCCAGTAATTGCGCTGTTCATTGCCAGGCGAGGATGCTTGACCATAGACATGGACGATCATATCAAAATCAAATTTCTGTTCTCGGTCAGTATAAAGGGCCGGATCAATAGTACGGTAATCCGCTTCAATCCCCAGTTTTTTCAAATTGCTGACAAAGGGGGCCATGACCCGTTCAAAGGACGCCGAGGACAGCAGTATCTCAAAGCGGAAGGGGGCGCCAGTTTTGTCCTTGAGAACCCCGTTCTGAATCGTCCACCCCGCCTCTTGCAATAACTCCCCTGCCCTCCGCAGATTGCCACGAAGCCCGTCTTTACCGGTGGTGACTGGCGGAGTCAACGGGGTCGTAAAAACAGAGGCCGACACCTGCTGGCGAAGGGGTTCCAGATACGAAAGCTCAAGGCCTGTCGGCAGACCCGTGGCGGCCAGTGTTGAATTACTGAAAAAAGAATTGGCCCGCGTATATTGATCAAAAAATAGCGATTTATTCACCCACTCAAAATCCAGGGCCAGCCCCAGGGCCTCCCGAACCTTGGGATCTTTGAACCTGAGTTCCCGAACAAGTGTAACGAGGATTCGACTTAACCTGTTAA
>DYDK01000157.1 GCA_020717935.1 Desulfocapsa sp. | reverse complement strand
CGTAAATGTCAGGCCGCATAATTTCATACAACAGTGTATACATAAAAAATCTCCCGGTGTCCAGCATTATTTGTGGGGCATGGACAGCTTTCTAACGAACGATTTCAGGGTGTCGGTACTGTGCTCATAATGATAAAAGACCAGATTTTTGTAGCGGGTGCTCACCAAGATTTCCTGTCGTATGCCCGGGGGGGTGAAACAGAGGGAGATGGGCTTGAGTTCAATGAGAGTGTTCCATCTCGGGTGCAAGTGAAGACACAAGTCATTGACATGTCGAAAGTCTTTGAAATCGTTTAGAATTATCTGGGTGCAGGTGTCAAGTCCATCAAAATTACCCAGATAATCAAAAAAGAAGGTCGGTTGTTCCGGAAAATATCTTCTGATGAGTTCTGTGCGGATGGCACATCCCCATCCCAGGGATATGATATTGATCGTACTCATCAAGATGTGATTTCGGTTGGGCTTGTGATTATGGCAAAAAGCAGTTCGGTCAGGCACACCAGGTCATGCAAATCCAATTGCTCGTCTGTAGTATGAACCTTGTCCATACCGGTGGCGATGATGGCAGTGGGGAGGCCGAAACTGTTGAAGATGTTGGCATCGCTGCCACCTCCGGCAATTTGAAATTCTAAGGGGCGTCCCAGAGTGATTTCGGCCTGCTTGATCCGTGTCAGCACGGGATCATTGAAGTTCAGGAGCATGGCCGGATATTCCAATTGAATAGTGCTCGATATTGATGGTTGAAACGGAATGGATGGCGATACCGGCCAGTTGTTAATCGTTCGCTGAAAGGTCTGCCGGATGTGTTCAGTGTGGGATGCCAGTTTGTGCAGGCAGTGGCTTCTAACTTCACCCTTAATGATGATATGTTCGGGGATGATGTTGGTGGCGGTACCGCCGTGGATGAGACCCAGATTGGCAGTTGATTCCTCATCAAGACGCCCCAAGCGAAGGCCCGCGATGGCACTTGCGGTTAAGCACAGAGCACTGATGCCTTGCTCGGGATGAAGTCCGGCATGAGCCGCACGACCGTGAACCTCAATTGTTACCTTATTGGCAGCGGGTGCCCCGATGATAATCCTGTCGATGCCGGTTGAATCGAGGGCGTAGCCATAGGACGCAGTTATCAGAGTGGGATCCAGGGCTTTAGCCCCCAGCAGACCAATCTCTTCACCAGTGGTAAAGAGAAGCTCCATAGGCCCATGCTCGATCTTGGTCTCCTGAAAAATCTGGACCAACTCAATGAGTGCCGCAATTCCTGATTTATCGTCACTGCCCAGCACCGTGTCGTCCTGACTGGTGAAGATATCTCCTGTTCGCAGCACCTTGACTCCGCAAGCAGGCTCGACGGTGTCCATGTGGCAGGCGAAGAAAATGGGCTCATCGTCCTTCTTCTTGCCCTGACCGGTAATGAAAACGATAAGATTGCCGCAGTTGGAGCCGGTGTGCTCGGCCGAGGTGTCTTCAATAATGCGTGTGGCCCCAAGAGCAGTAAATGTTGTTTTCAAGGATTGGCAGAGGGCTCCCTCTTGGCGGGAGGGGCTGTCAATCTCGCAGAGTCGCACAAAGGATTGGGCCAATCGTTCGGCATTGATGGGAATATGCTGGAGTGTTGTCATGGCGTTTCAATCCTTTGCAGCGGGTGTTGCGGGGTCAGTAAGACTACGGCATGACAACTGATTCCTTCTTCGCGGCCAGTAAAGCCCATCTTTTCGGTGGTGGTCGCCTTCACATTGATCTGTTGGGTTGCAACCTGACAGGCGGTGGCCAGAGTCAGCCGCATGGTCTCCACAAAAGGGGCCAGTTTTGGGGCCTGGCAGATGATAGTGAGATCGGTATTGGCGATTACGAACCCTTGTGATTGGGCCAGAGTTATTACCTGCTCCAAGAGAGAAATGGAAAAAATGCCCTGGAATCGCTGATCAGTGTCGGGAAAATGGTGGCCAATATCGCCAGCGCCCAGGGCCCCAAGGATGGCGTCGCACAGGGCATGGGTGACAACATCAGCGTCGGAGTGACCGGCCAGCCCCAGATGATGGGGGACATTCACGCCAGCGAGGATTAATGGTCGCTTGCTTACCAGGCGATGGGCATCATAGCCGTGGCCAATGCGGAACGAGGGGGTGATGGCCGTGGCCAAAGCGGGAGTGGGGGACATAAGTTTTTCTGCTACAATCAGGTCTTCGGGATGGGTAATTTTGATATTGCTTTCCGAGCCTTCAATGAGGGTAACGGCAATACCAGCTCGTTCCAGCAGGGATGCTTCATCGGTCATCAATTCGGTGGCCTCGCCATACCCAAGGGCTGCATAGGCTTGTTTGAGCAGAGAAGTCATCGCTCCTTGTGGGGTCTGGGCCTGCCATAAGCCCTGTCGATCAACGGTACTGGCGATGGTTGCTCTCTCTTCGTTGGAGCGGGCCTTCTTCAAAGTGTCTTTGACGGGAATGGCGGCAATGGCGGCCCCATGCGCCCACACCGCTTCCAGGCATCGCTGGATCAGGTCAGGTTTGATCAATGGCCGTGCCCCATCGTGAACCAGGACTATCTCGCTTTCCTTGGTCAGGCAGTTGAGACCAGCAAGCACCGAATCCTGTCGTCGTCTACCGCCAGCAGTGACGGTGATAGTGGTATTATTATGATGCAGATGATAGTCGCTGAGGAGTTGGCGAGTCGCAGGAATGAATTCCGACGGTACCACAACAATGATGCGGGAAAGGTCACACGAAGGCGAAGAAATCCCGATAAAGGCCCGAATGGTATGAATCAGGATCGGAGCACCCGCAACAAGATGGTACTGTTTCGGATGATCCAGCCCCATCCGGCTTCCGCTTCCGGCGGCAGGGATAATGACAGCGGCAGATGACATGCGGTACGGTGGCAAAAAAGTTGTTTTTTCGGGAAGATGCCGTTAATCAAAAAACAAGAAAATCTCTTACCCACCATCCAAACGGAACTTCCTACAACGCAGGAAGGGATGGGGTTCCCGTTCGATTGATAGGAACCAGAAGTTCGTTAACTAAACGACATTGTGGGATTTAGGGAAGAAACGAAGCGGGTTATAAGCCGAATTCTGTTCCCCATACATGAGGCCATGATCATTTCACTCTGGATGCTGGTTGCCCAGCATCTCTTGCAACCTCCCCGGAGACATGGGCGGGCCGCCCTTGATCGTCTCCCTATTTGGTCTTGCTCCGAATGGGGTTTACCCTGCCCTGGATGTCACCATCCAGGCGGTGAGCTCTTACCTCACCGTTGCACCCTTACCCAGCAACTTCCTGGGCGGTTTATTTTCTGTGGCACTTTCCCCCGGTCACCCGGCGTTCGCGTTACGAACCATCCTGCCCTGCGGAGTTCGGACTTTCCTCCCCGGCACCAGGCCGGAGCGATCATGCACCCGCTTCAGCTATTCATGATAGCTCAAGAAAGAGAAAGATGAAAGGAAAAACACATTTAATGACCACTAGCCAAGGAACTGTCATAAATAAATATTTCAGACCTCGTAATTGGACATTGTACTCTGAAATGATACTACAGTAAGATGCTGTAAATTCATATACTTATAGCTTTTGGCTGCCACCATGCAAAATTGGACACCAGGCACAAAAATACGCAGTAGTTATTTGCTAAAAACAATAATTCCAAACAGTTATAGGATGCAGGTCTCGACAAATCAAGAAAATGACAGTTTTACTGTTGTCGAGGTCTGTATTTACAATTTGCCCCTGGTTCCTATGCGCTGCATCCAGTATGGGCATGAATGATCGTATCCTGGACATCTCCCAGGAAGCCATACTGCTTGCTGATCATGCTATGTTTGTTCAGCAGTCTTTTGAAATCCGACTGCCCCTGTCTGAGTGAAAAATCAATCCAGGCGTGGGTTTACGGCGCCAGACAGCCATTTGTAACGAATTCATAAGGTAGATGCATAAATCTCTATAGCTTTTACGCCCAAGCTATATAGCTTAACATTATGACTTTACATGGATTAGCTACTTAAATAAGTTATAGATGTTTGTGTTGTTCCACTTCCCGCCTGCATTCCCGGAAAAATGTAACGAGGACTTTTGAAGACATAATAAATACAACAGGTAAAGCAATTTGCCTGTGTAAATCCGGCTCGTTACATTAAACATATGTAATTCCTTTTCTATTTCAAGTATTCACTTATGCACAGATACTGATATGGCTGTTCTTGTCAATAGGAAAAAACTATCCTATTACCCTTGCTTTAACAGCGATTTTCGCATCGCGTATAACCGACACAGCCGCTAACATTTAATGTTTTCATATCAGTTGAACTGCATATTCAATTTTGCTCCGCCTATCCATGGTAGTTCCTGGGGCAG
>DYDK01000156.1 GCA_020717935.1 Desulfocapsa sp. | reverse complement strand
TCTGTCTGGAATGCCCGAAAGCAGATGGTGGACTGGCTCCGCCCGCATTGTGTTGAGGAAAATGAGCTGGTGGATCTGTTTTATGCAATCACAAATTGTCATGGCTGGATCAAGTCAACCAAGACTGAAGTTACGGTACGACTTGAGCCGCTGCAACAACCAAGGCGCAGATGTGCACAAGAGCTGCTTTGTCGCAAATTGACAAATCTCGGAGCACGCACTCCAGCCGGAAAATGGCTAGTCGTTGAGGTCGGCGAAGAGCCAATAACAAATGTCCAAAAAAAATGACGCTTTTGGCATGTTGTTTACGAGGTCTGAAATCTATTCAATCATCCTGTAGGTGACTCTTCTCGCTCCCTTTCTTTGGGGCACGCGATCAGATAATGGGTTTTCCCCATGGTGATCTGGTCCCCATGCACCAGTTTTTTCCCGCGCCTGGTTTCTACCACGCCATTGACCCGGATGGCACCGTTCTGGATATGCATCTTTGCTTCAAATCCATCCTGTGCTAAATTGCTGAATTTGAGAAACTGCCCAAGACGAATGGGCTCGTTGGCAATGGTGATGGTGACGGGTATGGCTGATGGCATATTCAGTTATAAAAGAAGGGGGGCCAGTTCTTGCGAACAATTTTATATTCGTCGATCCCCTCCTTCCCTGTCGGGATAGAGAGGAATCGGCACCTAAGATCTGATCTTGATCCACACTTGACACAGGGGGTATTTCTTAATGCGGTTTCGGCTTCCTGTTAAGTATCTAAAATCATTAAATATCGAATATCGAACAAGGAACCGCAGAATGATGAAGTTTTCACTTCGACATTCGACATTCTATATTCGACATTCTACGGTTCATAAAAGTTCCTACGAAACAGGATGGTTACCATACCCCCTGTGTCAAGTGTGGATCAAGATCAGACCTAAGATAGAGGGTAATGGATTTGTGCCCCCCTGACAAGGATGATTTTTTTTGTAGGGGAAAAGAGGGTGATGAGATTAAAAGACTGTTGAACTGAAGAAAAATGATATATTATATTTTTCTGTTTTTGCCAATGAGGGAACTTGGCTGAGAGATTGATTGTTTTTTATTTTATCTTGCTGGAAGGGATTCGGAAAAAGTTTTTTTGGTGGAAACAATGGAATTGAAAGATCCTGCCTTGTTGCGGCAGAAATGTTATATCAATGGAGATTGGGTTACGGCATCGGAGTCCTTTGAGGTCGTTGACCCGGCAAATGGTCAAGGTATTGGTCGGGTACCGTCTCTGGGTCAGGAGGCGACCAGACAGACGGTAGCCGCTGCTAGTGCCGCCTGGCCAGCGTGGAAGGCGATAACAGCCAAGGCCCGCTCTCTGATTCTGAAACGCTGGTATGCTCTTATTATTGAGCACCAGGATGACTTGGCTATGATCATGACCAGGGAGCAGGGCAAACCCCTATCTGAGGCCGTGGGTGAGGTTGTGTATGGGGCCTCCTATGTCGAGTGGTTTGCCGAAGAGGCCAAACGAATCTATGGCGACATCATTCCCACGACCCATAGATGGAAACGGATGCTTGTCCTGAAAGAATCGGTGGGTGTGTGTGCGGCCATTACTCCCTGGAATTTTCCTTCAGCCATGATTTGCCGTAAGGCCGCACCGGCCTTGGCCGCCGGCTGTCCGGTAATTATCAAGCCTGCAGCCCAGACCCCTTTGTCGGCCCTTGCCTTGGCTGAACTTGCTGATCGGGCCGGTTTTCCGCCAGGGGTGTTCAATGTTATTACCGGGCCGGCCGTGGAAATTGGTGAAGAACTCACCAGTAATCCTCTGGTGCGTAAGTTGAGTTTTACCGGTTCCACGCCAGTGGGCAAGCATCTGATGGCAGCGTGTGCCGGTACCATGAAAAAAATATCGTTGGAGCTGGGTGGACACGCCCCTTTTATTGTCTTTGATGATGCTGATCTCGATCAGGCCGTCATTGGAGCCCTGGCCTCCAAATACCGCAACTCAGGGCAGACCTGTGTCTGTGCCAATCGTTTTCTGGTGCAGGAAGGAATTCATAAAGCTTTTGTCGAAAAATTAGCGGCAGCAGTTCGTTCCCAGTTTCGAGTAGGGCCAGGAGTAGAAAGGGAAAATAATCAGGGCCCGCTTATTGATCTCAATGCAGTTATCAAGGTAGAGGCCCAGATCGAGGATGCCCTGCAAAAAGGGGCCCGCCTGGTGGTAGGTGGCAAGCGGGTTGGTGAAAAAGGGTTTTTCTTTGAGCCAACGGTACTGACGCAGGTGACCACGGATATGAAAATAGCACGGGAAGAGACCTTTGGCCCGGTGGCGCCGATCTTTGTCTTCAAAGAGGAGGGCGAAGCGATCAGAATGGCCAATGATTCTGAATATGGACTGGCTTCCTATTTTTACAGTCGTGATATTGGCCGAGCTTGGCGAGTCACCGAGGCCTTGGAATATGGCATGGTAGGGGTCAACACCGGCATAATTTCTTCAGAAGCCGCTCCCTTTGGTGGGATGAAGGAATCAGGAATGGGCCGCGAGGGTTCAAAATATGGAATTGATGAGTATCTGGAGATCAAATATATGTGTATCGGCGGGATTGATTGATGTCTTTCCCCCGAGTTCGTTTGAACAGATAATCAAAAAAGTGAAAAAATTCCAAAAAATATCGACAAATGTTCATTGTTCAACTAATGATATGGTAGTGTTATCGTATTGATAGATATTTTTATTTTTTGCAGAGGGAGATAAATTGATGGGATTTTCAAAATTATCAGGTAAATCGTTTTTTTTCGTACTGCTTGTGTGCGCGTTGCCACTGTTCAGTGCCTGTTCGCCTATGGGAAGCAGTAGTGACGGAGCAGCACCTCCTATGGCCAATCTGCCGACATTGTCAAATTTTGTTGGTGAGTATCGTGATATCGAGCTTCCCACGGACATGAAATATGATCATAAGAAAAGCATGATTGTGCGCACAGAATCGTTTACTGGAGGAGTGTTCTATTTTAGTGGCAAGTTGCAACGAGATTCGTTGAAAAGCTATATTGTATCCGCAATGCAAAAAAATAAATGGAAAATGGCCGGTGAGGTTTCTTATGACAGTGTTCTCCTTGCCTTTACCAAACCCAACAAATCATGCACTGTGGTTATTGAAGAAGGGTTTGGCGGTTCTTTAGGTTCGACCTATGCGGCCATTTATGTGGCTGAAGATGTCAAAGGCGGTGGTGGCGGTGGTATGTGATTGTGACCTGAATTTATAGAGAACTCTTTTTAAGAAGCTGCTGTCTCTCCCAGTATTGGGGCGTGATAGCAGCTTTTTTTTACCCCAATACTGCAATCGGTTGAGCATTGGGGTAATATTTTTCTTTGGTGAATGGATGGGGCGACTGGCAAGGTTGATGGTGTATTTGATAGTGTGTGTTTGTCTTAGTCTTAGTGTGCATTGCTGTCTGGCCGATGACGACACGCACTTTGTCAAACAGCTTCAAGAACTTGCCAGTCACGATGATGGTGAAGCTCAATTGGCCTTGGCCCTGTTGTATGAGCATGGTGACCAGGGGCTTGGGCGGGATCAGGAAAAGGCCTTGGCCTTGTTTGTACAGGCCGCTCAGGCTGGAATGTCAGCGGCCTGTCTTTACCTTGGTATTAAATATGAAAATGGAAGCGGGGTTGCTCAGAACCCGAAGCTGGCGACCCGTTGGTATTGTTGTGCCGCCAAAAATGGGTGGGCTATGGCCCAGTTTTTCCTGGCCGCTTGCTACGAAAAGGGAAAAGGTGTCGAGCAGGACAGGATGATGGCCCTTGCCTGGTATGGATTGGCCGCAGAACAGGGCTATCCAGGGGCGGTAGAGGCCATCAACCGATTATCTGGCACTATGTCAGAAAATGAGCGCAAGAAAGCAATGGCGTTTCGTACACGATTTCAGGGCACTACGGTGGACTGCTCACGGTTGTGAGGGGAAAAGGAAACTTTTTTTGTGGTTACACAATATGCACGCTTTGTTGACAAAGATGATGGAACAGCAAAAGAACAATGAAACTGTTATGCCAAGACAGGCCCTAAGTTTACTGTAAAGCATATGAGAGGCTCTTGTTTGTAATTCATTACGGGAACGACAGTTACGGGGTAGTCTTTTGTTCTTTTGTAAGAAGTTCACTATCTATCTAGTGTTTGAACGGAAACAAATAATCTTTGATGTTCCATATGGTTATAGAAACATTTCCGTTTGAAGATTTACCGAGTCCATGTCATTTTAGCTAAATCAAAGAATCTTATTTTTAGTTATATCTTTGAACTTATTGTATTTTATGGTATAAGTTAAGGCTTGAACTGGAGCATTTTTCCTTCTACTATCAAAATCTTCGGGATATAAAACGACATGAGA
>DYDK01000155.1 GCA_020717935.1 Desulfocapsa sp. | reverse complement strand
CTTCATGCAAAACACCAAACTTTACGAAAGACCAGCGCAACATGCCTTATCCAGCAAGGATATTTTGCTCATCGGGAATTGCTGCAATGTCGGGGCAACTGAGTAACGGGAATTCTTCCTCCTGTTCCGTTCTGGTTTCCAACAGAAAGAGCGAGGCCATCATTACCATGGCCATATGATGATGCCAAGCCAGCCAGCCACGAACCTGATACTGATCCATACCAATTGTTTCCTTGGCATCCTGAAAGGAGCGTTCCACAAAAAATCGTTGTCCCTGCATGTAGGCGAGTCGCTCGGGAGAGGTCTCTGCCGGAGCATTGGAAAGGCTGTATTTTATGGTTTTATGCGAGTCGGTCTCGCGCCTGACAACAAGGTGCCACTTGCAGACATACTGTTTTTCGTCGAGCCAAACCCAGACCTGCCGAGTAAGAATGTCCACATTGAGCAGCCCTTTTGTGGAATCACGGGTGATTACACGTTGCCAAGCATCTTCCGGCTGATCAGCGGCCCATTTTTCCACGGTCATCCTGGGGACATCGGTTTTGTACGCTGAAGGCGTTCTTCCTTTAGAGGATTGCCGTTCAGGGATATATAGCTTTAGATCTTCGAGGTAAATCGATTGGTCTTTGTGGACATCAGCAACAAACTGTTCGCCATCGTCTTCAAGGGCTTGGAGAAATAGTGGCTCCTTGCCATATCCGCCATCCACTCCGACCCAGGCATATCGTATGCCCGTGGATCTGGCATGGCGGATAATATCAAGGGCCAGTTGCGATTTAGTTTTGAACTTGATATCGTCTGGAACTCCGGCCGCTTTACACCGTTTTCTGTCATCCGTCCACACCCTGGGGAGATAGAGACGACAGGCGATAATGGCTGCTTTCGCCCCATTGACCAATGAGGCATAAACACCGGTCTGGCAATTATCGACCTTGCCGAGTCGTCCGCTCCATTGACGGGCGACCCCGACAGATTTCTTCCCTTTTTTGGGCAGAGAGCATTCGTCAATAATAATAGCAGTATCGAGGCTGCTACCAAAAAGACGATCGGCATCTACTGCCACCTGATCCATTACTGGCAGGTGCTCCCAGGGGGAATGGGTCGTAAAATGGTGCAATGATTGATATTCAGTTTCAGGGACGACTTCGGTCATCCGTTCTACATTTTTGCGACCAATCTGCAACAAGAGCCCGCTTAGATATTGAAGCGACTGCGTGACAACTGAACGAGTCTTGGTGACGAAAAATTTCTTGTAACGCTCATGAAAAAGACAAAAAGATGCTGACAGTTCCTTGAGTGATCGTTTTCGGTCATTTTTTCTCCTGTCAGTTTGTTTTTTTTTTTGGGGTTGGCATGTGGCTCATTTTCACCTCTTTTGCAATTAATGAAAGACTTGCTTTTCTTACTGTTTCCGCAAAAGAGAATAGTATATTATGCCTAATATTTCAAGATCTTATGTCGCATTCTAATGTGACAAAGTAGAACTATGTGCGCTTCAATAAACTGCACAATCTCTTGAGAAAGTGGAGTTGTTGCCTTGATCTCTGCAAACACCCTTTTGGTAACAACAAAATCTAAATCTGCTTCGGGCATTGCCTTATCTTTTGGAATGCCTTCTGCTTGTGCCAGCATCACCACATAACCAGTCGCTTTGCCCCGAATCGGAAACGCCAACACTGTTTTATCTGATTTCGCAGCATTTTTAAGCACCATGTATGGCTCATCATTTTCGACTTCCCGATACTTGTATTCGCATACTTGAAGAATCGAGTATTCGGTTTTGTTAGTAAACTCATTATTCATTCCTTGGATGTCGCAGCCGCTGACAACAAGAAGCACATATATCAATAACTGATTCAGCTTCATTTCTTGTCCCTGTTGAATGTTGATAATCTCTTTGGGGGAGCGTCACCTTTCTTAATTTCCATGGAGGACACACTGTTGCGCCTCGCAATCACCCCTGTATCAACAGGGAATGGACTTGTAAAGGGCACGAACTTCGATGATATGCCACCAGCTTCAAGCGCATTCTGAGTTCGCGTGGCGCAGGTATCGTTCCACGCGTTTATAGGGTTTGTGCGCGGATTTGGTAACTGTGCATCATGTTTTACGATTTCAGCCTGCATCTTCTTTTCCTGCTCAGGTGTGGTATTCAACATGTAGGCAGTTGTATCGCGATAGGTTGCCTGCTTATACCAAGGTAACCCGTGAGAATTCTGCCAGGCTGATTCCATCCGGGTCAATAAGCCGATACGGGTTATTCAACCCATAGGCATACTTACGGCCCCCAATAATCAAAACGAAAAATCACACCAGCGGGTATTTCAAATTGAATTTCAGTGCCACACTTTATTGTATGGATTCCAGGTGTTATAATTCCATTTTCGTTTATTTTATATTCCCATTGTTTTCCATCAACTAAGAGAGCACCACACTTACCTCCATTATCGTCAGCCACCGCAAGATATGTATTCCCATCTTTTGATGGCGTAACTGAACCGCGCAAATAGCTATCGTCGCATCCAGACAACATCCCCGACATACAAATAATGATCAAGTATACGATAACAAGCCAGCTTGAATGTTCCTTACCCCACAATATCATTCTTTTTTCCTTCCTTCCTGGATGGTTTCATTTGCAAAAGTCTTACAGTTATTATTGCGAAGATTATAGGGTTGTCTATTTTTGTCATTCATTCGTTCTGTTGCAAAATCGTCGGTTTTTTGAAAATCAGCATCATTATAATAAGTTGCTTCAACAGGTTTTCCCTGCCCATAATGATTTGAAACATAGTTGTAGAGATTGTTTAATGATTTTTCTGTTGGCTTGCCCTCTTTTATTTCCAAGCTTGGCGCACCCGAAGGATTATTTACTTTTCCAAACTTACTGCCATAACGACCATATTCATAATATTTAGTTACCCCCGTTTCGGGATTAACGGCTATTACCGCAGAATGCCCTAGTGGAAGCTTGAATCCAAATCCAGTATTGACCTGGTAGCCAATGTATTTCACTAAAATAGCATCTCTTCCAGCCGGATCAATATACCGATACGGATTATTCAACCCATAGGCATAACGATTTAACCGCTGGGGGTTGGCGAGCATTTCCACATTGACCTTGCCGGTCATGGGGTCCACCGGGCCGACCGGGTCGGGTTGGAGGAAGCGACCGCTTGCGGGGTCGAGGTAGCGGGCTCCAATATACACCAGCCCGGTCTCTTTGTCCTTTTCCTTGCCGATAAAACGACGGGAGTTGTACGGGGTCGCGGTGGTCTGGAACTCCTCACCAAAGGGCTTGTCGTGGGCCCGCCAGACCACCGCGCCGGTGCTGTTGGTCATGGCCACCGGGGTACCGACATTATCGGTGTGATAAAAAACCACTTCCCTGGCAAAGAGGAGGCCGGGGGAAGAAAGTAGTGAGAAAAGACAGAGCAGAAGAATGCGTATCATTTATTCTTTCTGATCTACTATGTGCGCTTCAATAAACTGCACAATCTCTTGAGAAAGTGGAGTTGTTGCCTTGATCTCTGCAAACGCTTTTTGAGTAACAACAAAATCTTCCTTAGGCGACAGGCCCTTATCTTTTGGAATGCCTTCTGCTTGTGCCAGCATCATCACATAACCAGTCGCTTTGCCTCGAATCGGAAATGCCAACACTGTTTTATCTGTTTGCAAAGCATTTTTAAGCACCATGTATGGCTCATCATTTTTGACATCCTTATATCTGGAATAGCACGCTTCAAGAAGTGAGTATTCGTATTTGTTGGCATACTCATTCTTCATTCCTTGGATGTCGCAGCCACTGACAACAAGAAGCACACATACCAATAACTGATTCAGCTTCATTTCTTGTCCCTGTTGAATGTTGATAATCTCTTTGGGGGAGCGTCACCTTTCTTAATTTCCATGGAGGACACACTGTTGCGCCTCGCAATCACCCCTGTATCAACAGGGAATGGACTTGTAAAGGGCACGAACTTCGATGATATGCCACCAGCTTCAAGCGCATTCTGAGTTCGCGTGGCGCAGGTATCGTTCCACGCGTTTATAGGGTTTGTAAGCGGTTTTGGTAAGTCTTTACCATATGTTATGATTTCAGCCTGCATCTTCTTTTCCTGCTCAGGTGTGGTATTCAACATATAGGCAGTTGTATCGCGATAAGTTGCCTGTTGACCAAGGTAACCGGTGAGGCTGCTACCAGGCTGATTACCTGTGCCAGAGCTGTAAACCCCTTGTCCGGTAAATCCAATGGCCACATGACCAAACGGATTGCCGCTTGTTGCGCTGCCAACCAAAACAACGGTTTCTCTTCCATCCGGATCAATATACCGATACGGATTATTCAGCCCATAGGCATACCGGTTCA
>DYDK01000154.1 GCA_020717935.1 Desulfocapsa sp. | reverse complement strand
ACCCAAATCTGGTCGCAATTCAGGTACATTGGTAATTTCCGAGTCCCTTACTTCATGAAAGCATCGAACAGGAATTATTTCCTCATTCAATGTCATTGATAGTGTAACATGCCTGAATAAATGAGATAAAACAAAAAAAATATTTCTTAACAGTCCCTAATGCGGGCTTATGCCCGCAACCCAGATGTTTTTTTCAAATATTCATGGGTGCCTTGAACTGCTGCAAAGTCTTTACTGGCCAATATTCACAATGCGTCAGCAAATTTTTTGTTTTTTATGACTGACTTTCAGGAGTAAGATTCTAATTGCAGCATCTCCGTTGCCAGCATTTGCGATGCAACCCTGAGTTGAAACAGGCCATCATAACCATTATCGAGAGCACTCAAAGCCGACTGTATGGCCAGATCAGGGTGATTATTGGTCTCACTGAGATGGGCCATCATCACCCATTGCAATCGTTCATGAAAGAGAAATTGCAAGAAATCAGCGGCAGCGGCATTGGCGAGATGACCATGATCAGAACGGACTCGTTGTTGCAAGGCCAACGGGTATGGGCCATCCTTTAACATCTGGGGATCATGGTTGAACTCCAACACCAGGCCTTCGCAACCCTTGAGCCGTTGCCGCATAAGAGCAGAGACCTTGCCGGTATCCGTGCAATACCCCAGACTCACTCTCTCATTACCAACAACAAAACCCACAGGATCGGCAGTATCATGCGAAAGAGCAAAGCTGCGAATCTGAAGTCCCTGTACCTCCGTCGTTGTTCCTGTTTCAAACTCAACATGACGGTAAAGCCGCCCCAATCGTTCCTCACCGCCCTTCATCGTACCGTAATTGCTATAGACAGGGATCTGATACCTACGAGAGATCACACCGGCACCCTGGATATGATCCTGATGTTCATGGGTAATAAAAAGAGCATTCACATCTTCCAGTCGCCGACCAATGGATTGGAGACGAGCGGCCATTTCTTTACCCGAAAAACCGGCATCAAGCAAAATCGCCGTTGTCCCTGATTCGATATACACACTATTTCCTTTACTGCCGCTACCCAGCACCGAGAATCTCATGACCTATCTTCCGGTATGGCCAAAACCGCCACCGCCACGAATGGTGGAATCAAGAGAGGGACACAATTCCCATTGCACTCGCAACACCGGTGCCAGAACCAATTGGGCAATACGATCACCACGATTGATGGTCACTGCCTCCTGCCCCAAATTGATCAAGGCGATGCTCACCTCACCCCGATAATCAGCATCAATAGTTCCCGGACTATTGAGCACTGTCACACCATACTTGATGGCAAGTCCGCTGCGAGGACGCACTTGCAGTTCATAACCAGCAGGGAGGGCAACCGCAAATCCGGTGGGGAAAAGGCCCCTTTGGCCAGGTTGCAAGACAACTGCTTGTACCACCGCCGCTGCCACATCCAAACCAGAGGCTAAGGCCGAATGATACTGCGGCAAGTCTATATCCATATTCAGATCGGGATGGAGCCAGCAAAAGTTGACCGTTATTGTGTTCATCGATGTTATCCTCATTTTCCATAAAAAAAGGTCGCTTCCCCAAAGGAAGCGACCTTTTCATTCCCAGAGGTTAGTGCAAAGAAAAAAACTACATCAATGCCTTACGACTCAAACGAATGCGACCTCGGTTGTCAACCTCCAAGACCTTGACCTCAATGACATCGCCTTCCTTGAGCACATCAGTCACCTTTTCCACCCGCTTGACATCAAGTTCGGAGATGTGCACCATGCCATCGGTGCCAGGCATAATTTCAACAAAGGCCCCAAAATCCTTAATGGTTTTGACCACCCCCTTATAAACCGCACCCACCTCAACCTCAGCAGTAATCTGCTTCACCCTGTCAACAAGGGCAGTGGCACTGGCAGCATTGTTACAGAACATCTTCACCAAACCAGAATCATCCACCTCAATCTTGGCATCGTACTCGGCTGACAGTTCTTTGATAATCTTGCCGCCAGGCCCGATAATATCCCGAATTTTATCAGGATTGATTTTATGAAGATAATACTTGGGAGCATGTTCCGAGACTTCTTGACGAGACTGAGAGATACCTTTGGCCATTTCCATCAGGATGTGCATCCGTCCTTCCTTGGCCTGGGCCAGGGCTCGTCCCATAATATCACGATCAACGCCATCAATCTTAATGTCCATCTGCAAAGAGGTCACACCGTCTTCAGTGCCCACCACCTTGAAATCCATATCACCAAGATGATCTTCATCACCAAGAATATCAGAGAGAATAATCACCTTGTCACCCTCCTTGATCAAGCCCATGGCAATACCGGAGACGGGTTTTTTCAAGGGGACACCGGCATCCATCATCGCCATGCTGCCACCACAAACGGTTGCCATAGATGAGGATCCATTGGACTCCAGCACTTCAGAAACCACACGGATGGAGTAAGGGAATTCCTCTTCCGTGGGCAGCACCGCACTCAAGCCCCGCATCGCCAAAGTGCCATGGCCAATATCGCGACGGGAGGGGCCACGCATCCCCCGAGCCTCACCCACTGAATAGGGGGGAAAATTATAATGGAGCATGAAACGATGAGATCGCTCTCCTTCCAGGGTTTCAACCCTTTGCTGGTCTCGCTCACTGCCAAGAGTTGCTGTGACCAGCGCCTGGGTCTCTCCTCGGGTAAAAAGGGCAGAACCGTGAACTCGGGGAAGATAAGAGGCCTCACAACTGATAGCCCGAACCTCATTAAATGCCCGTCCCCCAATTCGCACGCCATTATCAACAATCATGGCCCGCATGGAGTTTTTCTTGTGCAACGACAACAAATTACTGATTTCCTTGCCCTTGGTTCCATCATCATTGAGTGCAGTAACAACCGTTTGTTTCAGTTGATCATACAATCGTGCACGTTCCATTTTATCAGCAGTCCCAATAACCGTCTGCATTCCGGAATCGGCAACTTTTTTGACTTGGGCCAGTAAATCCTCATCAATCTGGATCGGGGCGACAACCCTTTTTTCTTTACCATTGGCCTGTCGTAACTGCTCTTGAGCATCAAAGAGAGGTTGAATCTGCTCGTGCGCGAAAAAGATGGCTGTTAACACTTCATCTTCGTTCAAAGCATCGGCCTTCCCTTCCACCATGACCACGGCATTACGGGTACAAGCAACGATAATGTCCAAACGGGAGTTCTTGAGCTCGCTCCTCGTTGGATTTAACACAAACTTACCATCAACCATTCCAACCCGAGCTCCAGCCACCGGTCCATAAAAAGGGGCATCGGACAGAGTCAAGGCACACGAGGCCCCGATCAGAGCCAAGATATCAGGCTCATTCTGCTGATCCGCAGAAAGAACCGTGGCGATCACCTGGGTTTCGGAGAAATATCCATCGGCAAAAAGGGGACGCAGGGGGCGGTCTATGATTCGACAGGTCAGCACTTCCTGCTCACTGGGCCGTCCAATCTCCCGTCGAAAATAGTTGCCGGGGATACGACCCACCGCCGCCATCTTTTCTTGATATTCAATAGTCAGCGGCAAAAAACCAAGTTCAGGTTTATGTTCTTTATCGGCAACAGCGGTCACTAAGACCATGGTTTCTCCACACTGAACCAGCACTGAGCCTGAGGCCTGCTTGGCCAGCTTTCCTGTTTCAAGGGACAGTTTCTTGCCACCGATTTCAACTTCTACTTTTTTATACATACACTCTCCAACTGTGCGAACACAGTAGCTATATTGGCACGCACACAACGCACCCCGCGTCCTGGGTCTCAGCAAGAATACCCAGTGTATTCCAAACACGCATTGACAAATAACGCGCACCTGTGATGCTCAAACCTGGAATGTGAAACTGAATAAATGAACACCGCAAGGGACAAGGAGCAACCCCTTGTCCCTTGCGGTCAACAACATTTAAGTCAGGCAATCCGCCCTGTTACTTCCTGATACCCAGCGCAGCAATGACCGTTTTATATTTGCTGACATCTTTCTTTTTCAGATAATCAAGCAGACTTCGTCGTTGACCAACGAGTTTCAAAAGCCCCTGCCGAGAATGATGATCCTTAGCATGGGTCTTAAAATGCTCAGTCAAATACTGAATCCGATCGGAAAGAAGGGCAATCTGCACCTCAGATGAACCGGTATCAGTGGGATGAACCTTAAACTTCTCAATAATTTCATGTTTTTTAACTGCTGACTGTGCCAAAGCGGGCCTCCTCTTGCTTTATATAAAGACTTTTTCTTTCATTAACAGATACTTTTATTCACAAACACGATGTTGTGAAAAAACACTATTCTCTCTCAAAAAACCTTCATCACGAAGATGAAAGGAAACTTTACTTAGGGCCTGTCCACAAATAACTTGAACAGATTGCATCTCATCTTCAGGCTATCTTTGGCTG
>DYDK01000153.1 GCA_020717935.1 Desulfocapsa sp. | reverse complement strand
CTGTCGCTGGAAAAGAGTGGAAACAACAGAGCGTCCTTCCAGACCCTTTGGGGCCATGCTCCACGCTTTGCCATATCGCCAAGGGATAAGCCTTTCTCTTTGGCGTAAGGATGCTTAGCTGGATCCCCTTTGGCGTTCTCAAGGATCCCCGCCGCATTTGCCTTTGCCCTGGCGCGCTTTTCCCGCTCTTCGCTTGTGGTCTGGACGGGCTTTCTGCTCTCGGTATGTGTAGAGCCGCCTTTAGTATCGTACCATGCGCCACGGGCCTTTAGAGCCTCAATAACGGCCTCTTGTGAGCATCCGGCCATACACTTGACCAAGGTCAGCCCGTTTTTGCCATCGTCAACGGATAGTGAAGGGGTCTTGTCATCGTGGGCAGGGCAGTGACACATATAACCGCCGTTTGCTTTCGGCTCTCCGCCAAGGATTGAATAAATACTCTCTGCTGTTACCATAATGACATCTCCGGCCGCAGGATGTACTGCTTTGTGTGACAATACCGGCTTTCCGATTCAGAGAGCAGGTAACCGTAGATCGTGTCTATGGCTATGCCCCGTTCTCTTAGGGCCTTGACTCGTTTTCCTGGCTCCCACACGCCAAGGATGGTGCGGGCCTCTGCTGTCGTCAGCGAGCCGTGAGTTAGAAGATAATCGTAAACAAGGTCTTCTTCTTCAGAGGCCGTCCGTTTCTTTTTTGCCGGTGTGGGTAAGGAGTTGGCTAATGCCTTGACCGTCCAAGGAACTTGAAAGGCAGGGGGATTGGTGTTATTATGACCTTGATTCGCAAGGCGGTTTCTCTCAGGGGTGGGGGTGGCCGCTTTTTTATTTTTCATTTAGTTTCTGGCCTCCATGCGCTCGCTCAGCCAGTTAGTGACCTCAGATTCCAGCCAGCCACATGAATTGCCGCCCAGTCTCAAGCGTTTTGGAAAACTGCCTTCCCGCTCCATCCTCCAGATTGTAGGGTCGCTCAAACCGACCATGTTCAGCAATTCCGGTTTTCTGATAACTCGTTGCCGTTGTGCCGTGTTCTTTTCCATCTCGTACCTCCAAAAATAAAAAAGGTGAATGTCGTTGCTTCTGACAAACACCTTAACTCTTTGAAGAGGGGTGAAAAACGCAACCATTTCAACAAACGATTGCGGTATGCTGTGGGTCTATTTCTTGTTTGTCTTGGTTATGATCTTTTGAAGTGTCTGCGCCTCTATCCCGCGCAGGTCACTGAGATATTCTTGTATCTCTTTACAAGATGGAAGGGAGATAGCATTGCGTGATCGCTCTCTTTCTGGATATTTCCAAACAGGGGCAAACTCCCCATTTTCATCAGTAAGAGGCGCGCCGTCAACAAGGTTGAATTCTTCCCGGTGCAGATTCAGGATATATCTTGCAAATTCAAGATTTCTGCATAGGTGGCGGTATTCCGTGGCTATCACAAAATTTCTCATTGCAAGGTTCCTGGTGAACCTTGGCTTGCTACCTGTCTTCTTTGGCTTTGGATTGTCAGGGTCAAGACAAGCCGCGAGCTTTAAGCGGTTTTCGTGGGATAAATTCAATAATGGATGTTTCAGCAATCTAACAATTTCGGGAAGGTCGTCTTCTTTTATTGCTCGCTCAAAAGAGGATAAAACGCCTTTTCCCTCCAGATCTTTAAGGCTTATCATTTTGCACCTCCAGAAACAAAACGCCTCATTTCAATAATGTTCCCCTTTTTCCGGTAAGGCTCTTCACTACGCTGTGAATATATGGCAGTCATGTCAATTCGATTCGAAGACTCTTTCCAAGTGCCATTGCCGCCCGCTCCAAGGTCTGTAAAGTGACAGAGGGGTTATTCGGGTCAAGAAGTCTGCTCAAAGCTGGTCTGCTTGTGTGCATTTTTGCGGCCATGGCAGACTTTGACAATTTTACTCGCTCCATCTCCATTTCGATTTGATAGGCAATGACTCTTTTGATAGCGACCGCCTCAGTATCGGCACGAAGGCCCTCTTGCTCAAGAAACTCGTCAAAGCTGCTACCGAGATGTTTATTTTTCATTGTGTGCTCCTTTGTATTTACTGAGGCGATCCGTAGCCGTTTTCAGCTCATTGGGTGGTGTCTTTTGTGACTTTTTGATAATGCCGTGCAGCAAAACCATATACCCGCCATCCACGGTGAAAAATACCCGTGCAATGCCATCAACTACATGGCTTCTTACTTCCCATAAGTCCTTGTTGATTTTCCTGATAAGCGGCATACCGAGAGGCCAACCAAATTGAACGGTCTTTATGTCTTCGCCAATGCTTCGCTTATCCTCACGAGATAACCCCTGCAACCACTCCCTGACCGGTTCGTTTCCGGTGTCCGACTGGTAGAAGACAACTGTTAAAACAAAAAGCGGATTATCCATCTCTTCCTTTATTGTACCATTTATGGTGCAGGAGTTAAACCAAATAAAATCTCATGCCACTTTGCGCTTGAAGGTGATGATGTTGGCGGCCTGTATTTCTTCAATGCCTACAATCTGCCGTAGCTTCCTTGCCCATTTGTCAAGTGCCTGCCGCTTCTCGGTGTCGTAGTTGTGCCGGTTATAGACTGCAAGCATCCCCTGGAGCTTGTGACCCA
This sequence comes from Desulfocapsa sp., assembly GCA_020717935.1. Classification (GTDB taxonomy): domain Bacteria; phylum Desulfobacterota; class Desulfobulbia; order Desulfobulbales; family Desulfocapsaceae; genus UBA2270. The sequence goes on along the minus strand of DYDK01000153.1, from coordinate 1,841 downwards.
TGACCCTTTCAGCAACCACATCGTCAATACCGATTTCGGCCAGCCGGGTTCTCAGGGTTCGGCGCAGATCGTGAGGGGTGAATTGTTCCTTGAATCCGATTTCTGACCAATGGCGCAGAATTGCCTTGGAAAGAGCGTGTGATGTCATGGGGCCATCGTCGCTATGAGAAGAGGAAAATACAAAATGGCTGTCTCCTGAATATATCCGGGCCTGCTCAATGATCTCCAGGGCCATGTTTGAAAGTGGGACACTGTGCGCGATCCTTCCTTTCATCCTTCCTGCCGGTATTGTCCAGGTGTTGTCAGCAATCTCAGCCCAGGTCATGCCGCACACCTCGCCGGGTCGTTGGCCGGTAAGCAGGATCATTTTCAATGCCAGCTTTGAAGTCCGGTAAATGTCCATCGTCATGTTTTCCAGATCAAGGGCCGCCCACAAGAGATTGATTTCTTCATTATCAAGAACGCGCTGCCGTGCCTTCTCTGGTTTCTTCTTCATTCCCGCCAAAGGGGAATATTCCAAAATGCCGCGTTCTGCCGCAAAGTTGAACATCCTAACCAGTACGCTTTGAAGCCTGTTCGCAGTAATCGCCGCCCGTTCCCGCACAGTGTCCACCAATAAGACGGCATCGCGCCGGGTGATAGTGGCAACCTTTCTTTCTCCCCATGCTGGCAAGACATCTTTCACCATAAGCCGATTTCGTTCTTTACCTGAAGGCTTGTTTTGCAACTCCATATCCCAAAACTCTTCAAGCAGATCGGCCACGGTAGGAGCTGATTTCCTTACCGCTTTCGCTTCCTGCTTCTTGGTGCCAGGGTCAATGCCGCGTTCCACTTCCTGCATGGCCGCGCCGTGTAATTGTCTTGCTTCTGCCAGGGTCATAGAAGGGTAACGGCCAAGGGTCATTCGTCGCGCCTTTCCGCCTATCATATAGCGAAAAATCCATGACTTTGTACCCGCTGGAAGAACCTGAATAGACAGCCCCTTTCCGTCTGAAACCTCAAATTTTGTCTTTTTTGGAGCCATTTTTTTAAGCTGAAGATCGCTAAGTGTCATGATTGTTTCCTCTTTTTGTGGAAAATCGTGATACAAAATGTGATACAAAAACATCGTTAATTGGGGTGAAAAACAGTGAAAAAGCATGACTATAGAGATAGGCGTTTTTCTTTGTAAAGTCAAGGGGTTTTGGTGTAAAATGAAGGGAGGTGAAAAGAGGTGAAAAAGGGGTGAAACAGTCTTGGGAGCAGGAGGCCGAAGGTTCGAATCCTGCCGCCCCGACCAGTAAAATCAAAGGGTTACGGTGTTTCCGTAAGCCCTTTTTTTGTGCGAAATCCTCCCAAATGTACCAAATAACGGTAAATTAGCGATCGTTTTTCGAAAGCATGGAGTCCTTCATGTGTCGATGAAGATTTTTAATTGAAGAACTCCTCCTTTTTAAATCAGATAAGCAACCTTCCTGCTCTTTAATTTCCTCTTGCCATACTCAGTTTTAGCTCAGCGTGAATTGTTTTTTTTGTTCATTTCAGACCTCGTAAACAACATGCCAAAAGCGTCATTTTTTTTGGACATTTGTTATTGGCTCTTCGCCGACCTCAACGACTAGCCATTTTCCGGCTGGAGTGCGTGCTCCGAGATTTGTCAATTTGCGACAAAGCAGCTCTTGTGCACATCTGCGCCTTGGTTGTTGCAGCGGCTCAAGTCGTACCGTAACTTCAGTCTTGGTTGACTTGATCCAGCCATGACAATTTGTGATTGCATAAAACAGATCCACCAGCTCATTTTCCTCAACACAATGCGGGCGGAGCCAGTCCACCATCTGCTTTCGGGCATTCCAGACAGAAGA
>DYDK01000152.1 GCA_020717935.1 Desulfocapsa sp. | reverse complement strand
TGCCCCTTTTTTACTTTTTCAGGAGGCAAGATCATGGCTGTACTTATCACACCCGATGGAATCACAAAAAATGTTTATGCGAAGGAAAATGAATTTACGCTGAACGAAATGTATTCTCTGCTTTCCTGCTCTATGGTGCAAGCAATTACCATAGAGGATGGTCGAGTAATGTGGATTGACGAAGAAGGCAAGTTGAAGCCGCACCAAGTTAATCCTGATGCCACTAAAATGCTCCATGAAAGTGGTGGCATGGACGACGACTATATTGCAGGGCCAGTATTGATTACCGAATTCAGCGAAATTCAATAACCGTAAGTGCATTTCCCACCAGGGGCAAAACAACCCCTGCCGGGGAAGTCTTGCCCCTTTTTTCATTAATAAGGAGACAAGACATGGCACGACTTGCATCTCAAGCAAAGGCAGGGTTTTTTCCAACACCGGATAGTGTGGTTTCCCTGCTGAAAACAAAAATATCGTTTGAAGAGGGCGCTCGGATTTTAGACCCCTGTTGTGGTAAAGGTAGAGCCCTTTCCCGACTGGCTGGTCCTACGATTGAAAATATCAATGGAATCAGCCTGGAAATAAAAACGACACTCACCTATGGCGTTGAGCTTGACCACCAGCGAGCCACGGAAGCCAAAACACGGCTTTTCAAGGCAGTATGGGGCGATGCTCTTACCGAGGCTCGGATATCATCACAAGCCTTTGGTCTGCTCTACCTCAATCCTCCCTACGATACCGCAATCCACACAGACGACAAACGGCTGGAACATCAGTTTTTACGCTCTTATAGTCGGACATTGCAGATTGGTGGCATTCTCGTTTTTGTTATCCCCTATTATGTGCTGAAACATTGTGCCAAGACACTGGCCCGTAATTTCAAGGTACAGGTAGTGGGGTTTCCAGATGAAGAATTTCCCGTTTTTAAGCAGTGCGTTGTCTTTGGGGAAAAAAGATACATATCAGAGGAAAAAGCCAAAGCAACCCAGGATCACCTGGAAGAATTGGCTGACATGACACCGGAGGAGTTTCAAAGCGAGGTATGGCCACTGGAAACTATGGCCCCCATCGTTGTTCCGGCAGCCAATAAGCCAATAAACTTTCGAGTAGATCGCCTTGACCCGCTGGAAGCAATTCCCGTGATAAACAAGGCCGGAATCCTGAAGGATGCTTTGAGGGAACTTACTCCTGCCAAAAACAATAATATCCGTCCATTGACCTCGCTTGAAAACGGCCACCTGGCCCTTATGCTGGCGGGAGGATATATGAACGGAGCAATTGAAAAAGATGGTCGGCAGTTGGTCATCAAGGGCGTTATCCATAAAACGGAGAAAATCGTCCAGACCTATGAAAATGAGAATGGTGGCGGTTCAATTACCACCAAAGATCAGTACATTCCGACCGTCAAAATCATCGACATGCAGACTGCTGAATTGATTATCGTTCAGTAATCCTCATTCAACCCTTACGGGAGAAACCTCCCGCACAGGGGATTTCTCCCGTTTTAACCATTACTTCAAGGAGAAATTACAATGATCCCAGAAACAACGGTATGCGCTATGCAAATTCAAGGAATCGTTAAAGAAAGAAACGAATACAAACGATTGCTGGATGAATGTTTGGCCGTCTTCAATGCTGTACCGAATCAGCCTTTTATTGACCATCATCAAACCTATAAACTGAAAGCAAAGATTGATACGGCTTTCAGGAGATTCAATAATTAACTGACGGAGAAAAGCAAAATGACGACAAACTATCTCACTGTAAAATGCGCCGGATTTACCGCCTACTGCAATGCTCTCATTGCAAGAACGGATTCTGGCGATCTTCAGGCTTGCATGTTGAGCTTGATCGGCACACCATCCCACATCAAAAGTCTCTCGGCACTCATTTACACCGGAGAGTCTTGCCATATATCAGGAGACAATCTTGATACAGAACTGAAATTTGCAGGGCCAACACAGACTTGTCGCTCTCGGAAAATCGGAGAGATAGTCAATAAAGTCCTGATCACTAATTTTTTCAGCAAAAATAACAATACGGCTGCTGTTTTTGGCCCTGATCTGCCCATTGTGCAGGAACGGGCATTTCGTCGTCTTGATGCAACCACGACTATTCCGCTGAAACCACAGTGGCAGGAATGGCTCTGGAAAACAATGATATACCCTGAGAAGCTCTATAGCTTTGGCAGTAGTGATTTTCAGGAAGCATATCTTCTGACCATCCCATGCGATGAAACATTAGAGTCGCATGTGTTGGAAGCAATCAAGAACAGACAAATTCAGTAAGCAAAAAAAGTTATTACCCACCCATACAGGGGAGAATACTCCCCCTGCCGGGGCCATATTCTCCTTTGTTCAACCATCACCATAAAAAGGAGAGTCATGGAAGCTATCACCGACATTACCGAACCAGATGACGTGCCAAAAACCGTCAAGCTGGCCGAGTTTCTTGACGAATGGGGCGATATACTCAAAAGCCAAGTCGTCAAGAACATGAACCCTGTCTATTCCCCGAAAGCGGAAGACGATTGGGATTTACAGGCCAGAGAAAAGTTACAGCAATTACTGCGGAAACCGTTTGAGTCTCAAACCAGAAAAGGCATATTGCCTGTAGCCAGGTCTTTCTTCAAAGAGGATCATAAGGCTGATTTTCTGGTTGGTGAGATGGGCACGGGAAAAACCTTTATGGGATTGGCTGTTGCTCATCTGCTTCCAAAACAGAGCAAACGAATCCTTATTCAATGTCCTGGCCACCTGGTCAAGAAATGGATCCGGGAAGCACAGGATACAATCCCAAACTGTAATTGCACCAATCTTAACGGAAAGAGCCTTGATCTGCTCATAGCCAATAAGCTCCAGCTGACCAAACCGGTTGGTACGGAGATATGGGTTATGGGAAAAGAACGGGCAAAACTGCATTTTCAGCGTGTTTCTCAACTGATTACTGTTTGCGGGAAACCATGCTGTCCAGAATGCGGACTACAAATAACATCTGAGGATAACGAAGAAACCTGTGAACATTGTAAGGCCCCGATGTGGATGTCAGATAGAACCAAGGTCCGCCGCTACGCCAAGGCCGAGTTTATCAAACGGTTTTTTCCCAAGAACTTCTTTGATCTCCTGATACTGGATGAGGTGCATGAACTCAAGGGTGGCGGTACTGCCCAAGGTCAAGCCATGTCCTGTCTTATCGCCCGTTCCAAAAAGGTGCTTGCTCTTACCGGCACTTTGATGGGTGGGTACAGCTCGAATCTATTTTACCTGCTCTGGCGGATGTTTTCTCGTCAGATGAAGGCAGGAAGTTTTGAGTTTGGAAGGTCATTGCAGTTTGCGGAACGCTACGGCGTTGTACAGAGAACCTACGATACCAAAGACTTAAACGCAAGCCTCAACCAAGCCAGTATTGGCCGGAAACTCGGAAAATCACGGGTCAAGGAAGCGCCGGGAATATCACCCCTGTTGTTACCTGATCTGCTGCTCGAACATTCAGCCTTTGTTCGTCTGGCGGATGTGAGTGATGCTCTACCAGAATACGAAGAGATCATTGTTCCGGTAAAAATGGAACATGAGCAGAGAGAAGCATACAATCAACTTGCCAAGGACTTAACTGATGCGACATTTCAAGCATTGGCCCGAGGCGACATGCGGCTTTTAGGAAAAATGCTTCAATCTTTACTGGCGTATCCTGATGGCTGCAGACGCGAGGAAATTGTTACACTTGAAATAGCAGGTACAGAGGAAACAGTGGGCTATGCCCCTGCCCTTGAGATTGACCTGCTGCCTAAAGAAGAAAAGCTGCTGGAAATTATCACGGCTGAAAAGAAAAAGGGAAGAAAGGTAGCTGTTTTCCTGGAACACACCGGAACACGAGACTTGCTGACGACATTAGAGGAGAAACTTCATACGCACGACATGAATCCTCTGATTTTACGCAGCACGGATGTCACCCCTGAACATCGGGAAGACTATCTCAAGGAACAGATCAAAACAGGGCTTTATGACACCCTGATCTGCAATCCCAACCTGGTGAAAACTGGACTCGATCTTTTAGAGTTTCCCACCATTATCTTTTTTCAATGTGGCTATTCGGTATTCACGCTTAGACAAGCCAGCCGCAGGTCATGGCGTATCGGGCAAGATCAGCCGGTGCGGGTGTTTTTTATGGCCTATGCGGACACCATGCAGGAAAAAGCTCTTTCACTCATGGCCCAAAAGATGGAGACATCGTTAGCCATAGAGGGAGAGCTCTCAGATAAAGGGCTGGCCGCATTATCTGAATCAGAAAACAGCATGATGTATGAACTGGCAAAGGCTTTGACCGGCAAGATTGCGGTCAAGGATATGAGTGAGGCTTGGACCAGATACCGACAACGAGAGTTGCTGGGCAATCTGTCCATGGATGATGACCAGGCCGTTACCATCACCACCACAACCACCATGGCGACAAGCTC
>DYDK01000151.1 GCA_020717935.1 Desulfocapsa sp. | reverse complement strand
CTTCTGTCTGGAATGCCCGAAAGCAGATGGTGGACTGGCTCCGCCCGCATTGTGTTGAGGAAAATGAGCTGGTGGATCTGTTTTATGCAATCACAAATTGTCATGGCTGGATCAAGTCAACCAAGACTGAAGTTACGGTACGACTTGAGCCGCTGCAACAACCAAGGCGCAGATGTGCACAAGAGCTGCTTTGTCGCAAATTGACAAATCTCAGAGCCCGCACTCCAGCCGGAAAATGGATAGTCGTTGAGGTCGGCGAAGAGCCAATAACAAATGTCCAAAAAAAATGACGCTTTTGGCATGTTGTTTACGAGGTCTGATGGTTCAAGATTGTTTGCCTTTGCTGTTTCGATCAGCCCATACAGGAAGGCGCTGGCTTCTGAATCCGGCAAAGAGCCAGTTTTTTCTACCGATCACAAAAGGCCGGGCGGCATTTTCCGCAGCATTGTTATCTGGAGTAACCTCTCCGTGATCAAGGTAGGTTGTCAGGCGAGACTACTGGTTGAAGGTATAGAGTTCACCGCTGTGCCCAGGAGACTTTTTGGTACAACCTGCAACAATTTCTTTTCGAGCCATTTACGAAAATCAGCCAGGATCGGGTTGGACTTTTTTTGCCGCAGTATGTACATCTGTTCTGGAGATATATTCATTCTGCCTCCCCTCCTTTTCGACCGCGTAAATCTGCCGGGATATAGTTCAATGCGACATCCACACTCCCTTCTGGCTCCCTTTGCTTTCCTTTCTGGGCCTCCAGAAACTTGCGATGTGCATGAGCATGCCGACATGATCAATATCAGGCAGCCTGTCGATAAAATCATAGCCGGCATCGCCGTCCGTCTGCATGACACCCGTATAATTACATTGATAAATCGAGCCTCTTGCAAAAAGATCGTTTTGCAAGAGGCTCAGTCTTATTCCATTATTTAATAATGATGCCGACAAGTGATCATCAAGAGCGTCAATGCTTTTGATGACACGATTATGAAAAGGCTTTTCTCTTAATTATGTCCCATAAATGCTCAACTGGATTAAGTTCAGGGGCATAGGGCGGTAATTTTATCAGTCGCATATTCTTCGGGATAACAAGTGCTTCCGACCTATGCCAACCAGCACCATCAGTAATCATGACGATCCGATCAGTCGCGTGTCTTGCTGCCACCTCATCAAGAAACAACTGCATACATTATTCCTGTATCACCATGGCACGACAAACAGGACGAAAAGGCTTGGGACACCAGCAATACCTGATATCTGAGATTCGACCAAAACGAGCCTCGTCCTGGAACATCAACCTGATTGGTCGTTCGTTTGGCCACTCCCTGTCAATTTTGAGAGGAGCTCGGGCAGTTTTTTCTCACTCGTCCTGAGTTGCCACATCTGATTTTGGGCGGTGCTTGTCAGGGGCAAGCTTTCGCCAATTATGGCGATGAAGTAAATTGTAAACTGAAGCCAGTGAAACCTTGCGCCCAAGTCGCATATCCAGAGCTTCTTTGATTTCACCGACAATCAATATGCCGTCTTCCTTCGCTTTTTCTAAAAAAGGAGCAAGGAAATTGGCCTCTTCGGCTGGCGTTAAATTTTCACGGCGGCGACCACCTTTTGGCAACTTCTTGGGCGAGCCGTCAGAACGAATAAACTCAATTCGAAGATGGCTCGCCCATCTCACTGAAATTCCAGTTATTACAGCCGTTTGCTCAATAGAAAAACCATATTCTAAAGGAAGAATAACAGTTTGCGCTTGCCTCAACTCTTCAGCTGTTTTTGCTTTTGACAAATACTCTTTTGCTTTTTCGAGGACATCTTTGCCGCTTGCTGTTCGTGCCATAGTCTCACCTCCGGTTGGATGAGACTATGATAGCATATTTGATTTAGAAAAGGAATTATTCATTTTGCAAGAGGCTCTTTCTTGAGCGAAAACAGTAGATGAAATTTACCCGGGATTTCGCTCGTAAATGACATGTGTTTATCGGCGATGGTCGGGTGTTGGAAGGCAAGATGGTGGGAATGTAAGGCCAGGCGGCGCAGGGGATTGGACTTGGCCCCATATTTTTTGTCGCCGGCAATGGGATGGCCACGATCGGCCATGTGAACCCTGATCTGGTTTTTTCGTCCGGTGATAAGCGTAATTTTCAGCATGGCATAGTCCGCCGTCGGGCTTTGTTTGACCACCTGGTAGTTGGTTATGGCTTCTTTTCCCTTCTCGGAAAGAGTGCCTTGAACGCTATAGACCCGTAAGGCCTTTGATTCTGAAAGATGACTCACGATTTGCCCCGTTTGTTGCAGGGGAACCCCTTCGACAATGGCGATATATTGCTTCCTTGCCATTCCCCACTGATCTTGAAGCACTTGCTTGACGGCTTCGTTTTTAGCAAAAACCAGCAGGCCGGATGTGCCCTGATCTAAGCGATGGACAATGAATATGCGGGCATGCGTCGATTGGGACCGTTCCTTGACGAAACTGCTGAGCAGATAAAAGGCCGTCTTTCTTTTCTCCTTGTCCGTGGCAATGGTCAGCAACCCCGCTGGTTTGTCAATGACAATAATGGCCTCATCTTCATACACAATGGTCAGGCCTGGGCAAGTCCTTGCCTGTTGTTGTGCCTCTTGTTCGGAACGAATGCCAACTCGCTCGCCAGAGATCACAAGGTGTTCAGGGCGGCGTACCTGTTGGTCGTTAAGAGTAACGGCTCCGTATTTGATCAGTTGTTTGGCCTTGGTCTTTGAATAACCGGAATGGATGAGCAGGGTCAGCAGTTCGGCTTCGTTGCTGGCGATGATTTCTTTCATGAATCTTCCTGCTGAGTATGGCGAGTCGTTTGTTGCTGTGATTTGCAATTGGACTGGTTGCGATGACGAAGAGCGAGTCCTTTCAGAAAGCTCCTGAGAAACTGATTGCCACATTCACGATAATTCTTATGTCCTTCTTTTCTAAACAAGGCATTCAGTTTGGGTTTAGTAATACCACACTCAGCCAGTTCAAGTATGTCAAGCAGGTCATCTTCCTGGAGCTCAAGGGCAATGCGGAGTTTTTTCAGAATAATATTGTTGGTAATGGGCAGAGGCACTTCTTCGATATCCGGCTCATTTTTTTTCGGGCCTCTCTTTTGAATAATGAGGCCGTTGAGAAAAGCCCCCATGACCAGATCGCTGCACGCCAAAAAACCTTCATCTTCTTCCTTTTTCAGCAGGGCAGTGACTAAGGATGGTTTCAATACATGCCCGCCGAGTTGGCACAGCTCGATCAGCGTTGTGTCATGGAGGTCAAGTGCGTATCGAATCCGCCGAAGAATATCATTGTTAGTCATAGGATTTATTAATGCACTCTGTGAGCTTGAAAAAACTCACAGAACAGTAGGAGTTAGCAACCTTCTACTTTCGCTTTTTTGGATGCGGGAGTAGTTGCGTCTTTAATGTCATCTTTTACCTCAGTGACATCTTTCTGAAGAGTGGCACTGAGGTCAGCCGCGGCCTTTGTCGCAGTCCCTTTTATTTCAATAGCCTTTTCGGCCATGGATTGAGTTGCCGCAGCTGTCTTGTCAACAACAGCATGGGCCTTGTCCTTGGCGGCCTCAATGGCCTGGGCCGTCGCGTCTTTTGCCGGTGGAGCCTTGGGCTCGTCATTACTGCATCCAGATAGTATCAAACTGTGAAGGAGAGCGGTTACACAGGCGGTTGCAACTCTTTTCTTCATCTGATTTCCTCTTGAGAGTGTTTTTTTTGTCGGTATGTTGAGAGTTATATATCAGAAATGCAAATCTTCTTTACGGGTCTGCGCTTCTCTCCTATGGCTCCAGCTCTTTTCATAAAATACAGTATATTTTCAGGAAAGGGTATCCCTAATTATTCCCCTCTCTGAAAGCTCCATGGGGGGATAAAGCGACTGGCCGCCTCCAAGGCTCGTTGACTGTGTCGCCCTCCTTCAGTGTCGGGCACTTCGGTACCAAGGATGGCCCTGACCACCAGGCCGTGATCCATTTCTGCCGCTGGTATAGTGGGAAACAGACCGTGTTGTTGTATATCGAGGTGAACAAGACCAGCGGCAAGAAGGTGATTGAGCACAGATGAGAGTACTGAAGGGGGATACTCAGGACAGAGATGAGGAAGCATGTGGGGCGTCAGTGGTTGCTGTCGATTGAAGAACGCAGTGATGTGACCGATGATATCAAAAGCGGCACTAAGGCGGAAAATCGGCGTTATTGTAACGGGAAGGAGTTGGTAGCGATGACGATTCTGGCAGGCAAAGGCGACTTGGGCACCGGTCAAAATGAAGATCCATCCCAGGTATAACCAAACCAGAAACAGGGGAAGAGTGGCAAAAGATCCATAAATAGTGTTTGAACGGAAACAAATAATCTTTGATGTTCCATATGGTTATAGAAACATTTCCGTTTGAAGATTTACCGAGTCCATGTCATTTTAGCTAAATCAAAGAATCTTGTTTTTTAGTTATATCTTTGAACTTATTGTATTTTATGGTATAAGTTAAGGCTTGAACTGGAGCATTTTTCCTTCTACTATCAAAATCTTCGGGATATAAAACGACATGAGA